>JBDSEW010000230.1:0-13920 GCA_039919825.1 Chitinophagales bacterium
AATAAAAGTAAGCTCTATGCTATCGCTGATGTTATCGTTGACAATGGCGAATTGAATAATTTCGACCCGATGAAGGCATTGGCAAAATTTGTAAAGATCAGTGAGCTTCAAAATATCCGATTCTCGAAATTACAAAACCAGGTAGAGATCAAAAACCAAAAGATCTATATTCCGCAGATGCAGATATATACCAACGCATTAAACGTGCAGCTTTCGGGAACACACTCGTTTCAAAACATTATCGATTACAAAATACAGATCAACCTGTTAAAATTACTGACTTCTAAATTTGAGAAATCATCAGGCTATGCAGTAGAATCGGATAAGACGACTGAAGGCTTTTTAAACCTCTATCTTACCATGACGGGGCCGGCAGACAATCCTGTTATTAAATACGATAAGAAGGCAGTGAAAGAAAAAATTGCTGCTGATCTTAAAAAAGAAAAAAATGAATTGAAGAAAGTATTGGATAAAGAGTTTTACAACCAGGAAAAAGATCAGGAGGAAATTAAAGACTGGAAGGCTCCGGAAGAGATACAGTACATGGAGTTTGAAGAAGATACCCTTCAGTCTTCCGACGAAGAAGAGGATAAGCCAAGCATCACTAAAGAGAAGCAGCAAAAGGAATTGGATAACTTTAAAAATATTTTCAAACCCAAAGACCCGCCTCCCAAGTAACGCGATGAACATCTACGAACAAAAAAATACCTGGAAGCTCATCCTGCTCATCGCATTGTTGCTGATCATAATTACTTCCATTCTCTATACCAATTTTCTTGCAGGGAAGCTTGCCCGTGAAGAAAGAAAGAAAATGGAGCTGCTTGCTGATGTTTACAAACTGCTTAACGCTACCAGCGGCAATGTCGATCTGGGGTTTATGTTTCACATTATTGAAAGCAATGAAACAGTTCCGCTGATACTTACCGATGAAGCCGGAAATGTAATCGGCCATAAAAATCTGGATTCGCTAAAGACTGAAAGAGACACCAACTACCTGAAGCAACAACTGCTGTTGATGAAAGCGGACCGGCCTCCTATTGATATTGAGTACTCGAAAAATGCTCACCAATATATTTACTACCGTGATTCCTACCTGTTGGTGCAACTGCGGTATTTTCCTTTTATTCAATTCAGCATTATTCTTCTATTTCTTGCTGTTGCCTATCTGACCTTTAGCACTGCAAGACGTGCAGAGCAAAACCGGGTATGGGCAGGCATGGCAAAAGAAACAGCCCATCAATTAGGCACACCCATTTCTGCACTTTCAGGATGGGTTGACTACATGAAGCTGCAGTTGGATGAAGGTGATGAAACATGGAAGGTGCTTCCTGAAGTAGAAAAAGATATTGAACGGCTGGAACTGATCGCAGAACGCTTCTCAAAAATTGGATCGATACCGGATCTTGTTACTACCAATTTGTATGATGAGGTAGAAAAAAGCACACAATACATTCGCCGTCGTGCCTCCGGAAAAGTTTTGATCAATCTGCATGCACCCCAGGGAAAAAATGTAGAAGCAATGATCAGCCCTCCTCTTTTTGCATGGGTGATCGAGAATTTATTGAAGAATGCGCTGGATGCAATCGGAGGTTCCGGCAACATCGACATCTACGTACAGAAGCAGGGCAAGCAAACGTTCCTCGATATAAAAG
The DNA here is from genome assembly GCA_039919825.1 of Chitinophagales bacterium. Lineage (GTDB taxonomy): Bacteria > Bacteroidota > Bacteroidia > Chitinophagales > UBA10324 > JACCZZ01. Next base: position 1,653 of record JBDSEW010000230.1, read on the forward strand.
ACAGTGGCAAAGGCATTCCGCAGGGAAAATTTAAAGAAGTATTCCTTCCCGGTTATTCAACCAAAAAACGTGGCTGGGGCCTTGGCTTGTCACTTGCAAAACGCATCGTCGAGGAATTTCACAAGGGTAAAATATTTGTAAAAGAATCGCAGATGGGAAAGGGCACGACGTTTAGGATTGCGTTGAGAAGTTGATGACCCTTGTACCAGGAATGAGGAATCGGAACGCATCTATTAACCTTTGGAATTTTATCATCCCCAAAGTTCATAGTTTATACTTCAATCAACACTCCCATCTTCCCTATCTGGTAATCACGCATCGCCTGCATAATTTCCGTTTGTGAATTCATCACAAAAGGCCCATAGCTTTCTACTTTTTCATTTAATGGCTCACCGGTTATCAACAAGGCACGCGTATCTTCCGTTGCTTCAATCGTTATTCCTTCACCATCGTTTTTGAATACCACTGCATTTAATGGTTCTACCATTCCATAACCTTCCAGGTTGATCTTCCCATCGAGTAAATAAAGAACTGCATTGTGGGTTTCAGGTAAGGGAATAGTTATACTTCCTCCTTTCTTAAAATTAATGGTGGCTGCATTTACTTCTGAATGCGTTGGAATTTTTCCTTTCTTCCCAAACAAATTTCCGGCAACCACTTTTAAGGTCACTAATTGATCATTACTCACCACCTCAGGCATCTCCTCTGAAGTCAGAGGGAAGTATGCAGGAATATCCATCTTGTGTTTTGCCGGTGTATTCACCCAAAGTTGAATAATTTCCTGCCTGCCTCCTATTTCATGAATATTATCCGGGGCACGTTCACTATGTATGATGCCCATCCCGGCATTCATCCATTGCACGCCACCTTCATAAATCACACTGTCATTGCCACGGCTGTCACGATGATGCACGCCTCCCTTAAAAATAAATGTTACGGGAGAAAAGCCCCTGTGGGGATGAGGGCCTACACCTGCATCTCCTGGTTTGATGTCTTCAGAAACCTCCATGTCTGCATGGTGCAACAACAGGAAAGGATCGATCTGTTCAAATTTTATTGTTGGAAAAGGTTGGCGGACGGTTAATCCTCCCATGTCGATTTCCTCTGCATACAATACTGCGGATACGCTGCGGTTCTTATTCATTTAGTGGTTGTAGTTTTTGATTTTTTCATCTGTAGAGACGACATGCATGCCGTCTCTACAGATGAAAAATCAATTATTTGTATTTCAATTTGTCTTTAAAAAGCTGTTGCAATTTGTCAACCTTCGGTGCGATTACAAATTGGCAATAGGGCGCATCACCATTGGCATTGAAATAATCCTGGTGGTAATTTTCGGCGGCAAAAAATTTCTTCAAGGGAGCAATTTCTGTAACAACCGGTTTATTATACGCTCCTGATTCGTTCAGTTTCTTTTTATATTCTTCGGCAAGCCGGCTTTGCTCTTCGTTGTGATAAAAGATCACTGAACGGTACTGAGTACCTCTGTCTGCACCTTGTTGGTTCAACGTAGTTGGGTCATGCGTTTTCCAGAATACATGGAGCAGGTCTTCAAAACCAACCTCTGCGGGATTGTATTCTACCTGAACCACTTCAGCATGGCCGGTGGTTCCGGTGCAGATTTCCCGGTAGGTCGGATTTTCAAATTTTCCACCGGAATATCCGGAGGTTACTTTTTCAACGCCTATTAAACGTTGGAAAATAGCTTCGGTGCACCAGAAACAGCCCGACCCGAAGGTGGCTTTCTCCAGGTTAACATTTGGTGGCGAAGTAAGATGATTAGTGGTTCCAGGTTCTGTTGAATTCATACTGTTTTGTTTTAAGAGTGTCTCTTCAATGGTAATTTTTGCATTTAAACTGCACGTTTAACAATACAATCTGCTGCAAGTTCCCTCTAAAAAATCAGGAATGATGAATTACCAGGTACAAGAGTTTTTGGCAGTGACGCGACTTACGTTTAGGTCTTTGGCCCACTGGCTTTGATTCTCTCCTGCTTGGTGGTAACTGATTCCTTTACCTAAATGCCAAATTCTCAATACCACTGTAGATAATTTTGATTTTTAATCTCACCGCTATTGCCTATTTTTAAACCTTTAACTCACGTAAAGCACTCTTCATGAGGAAATTTTTACCCCAGACGTTAGCCACGCTGCTGCTTAGCTTCCTTCCTTTTTTCGGTTTCTCACAGGTGGTCATCAATGAATACTCTGCCTCCAACCGCGATATCCTCGCTGATCAGAATGGCGATTATGAAGACTATATCGAACTCTATAATACCTCCGCTTCGGCGGTTAACCTGGGAGGTTACTACCTTACCGATGATTATAATGACCTGTTGAAATGGAGCTTTCCTTCCACAGTCAGCATTTCTGCCAACGGATTTTTACGGGTATGGGCCTCTTCAAAAGATATGGTACAGGGCACGTATATCCATACCAATTTCAAACTCACCCAAACGAAATTTGAGCACCTGGCCTTATGTGATCCTTCAGGTGTTATTATCGATAGTATTTCTTTACAACTCACACAAAAAAATCATTCGCGGGGCCGTATCCCAAACGGTGCTGCCACCTGGGGAATTTTCAGCGCCCCTACACCTGGTAATTCAAATGGAAGCGGTTATACAACTTATGCTGCCCGCCCTGTTATGGATATTGCACAGGGGTTTTATACCGGAGTGCAAACAGTAACTATCACTGACAGTGATCCTGATGTTATGATAACATACACACTCGACGGCTCTACTCCAACAGCTTCTTCAACTGCTTATACATCACCTGTCAGCGTTCCAACAACGAAAGTTATCAGGGCTACCGCTTACAGCCCCCAGACTGACATTTTGCCCAGTTTCACAGAAACGAATACCTATTTCATCAATGTAACTCACGATTCACGTTATTATGTGATCTCCCTTTCTTCAACAGAATTCGATGACATGTTTAACAGCTGGGGCAATTGGGACATTGATGCATACCTTGAATTTTATGGTAAAGACCGTACAATGGAATCGGAAGGTGAAGGCAAGGTTGATCCGCATGGCAATGATTCGTGGGCCTTTCCTCAGAAAGGAATCGACTTTGAAATGGAAGATGATTACGGGTATGACCACACCATCGACTACCCGATTTTTACAGTGCAGGATCGCGACAATTATGATCACATTATTTTAAAAGCAGGTGCTTCAGACAATTATCCTTTTTGCTGGGGAAGTGGTGGTGGTTGTCACCTGCGCGATGCATTCGTCCAAACACTGGCACAAAAGTTTGATCTTGAGATGGATTACCGCACCTATGAACCCGTTATCATGTACATCAACGGTGAATATTGGGGTCTTTATGAATTGCGCGAAAAGATGGATGAACCTGACTTTACCGATCATTACTACGACCAGGGTGAAAATGATATTGATGTGCTTGCTTTCTGGGGCGGCCTGAACATTAAGTACGGAAGCGATACGGCCTGGAACAACCTTTATTTTTATATGATGAATAACCCTTTGAATGTAGCTGCAAATTATCAGCATGTTGATGAAAGGCTGAATATACCGGGATTCATTGACTATTGTATTTTCAACACCTACATTGTAAACAGCGATTGGATCAGTTGGAATACTATGTGGTGGCGCGGAAGAAATCCTAATGGAGAAAGGACTAAATGGACCTATTCACTTTGGGATGAAGACAATGTGTTCGGTCTCGGACAAAATTATTCCGGCTGGCCCACTACCAATTATACAGCAGATCCCTGCGACCTTCAATCTGTATTTTCCAATGCTGGACCTGATATGGGAACCATGGATATGCTGACCAAATTAATGAACAATGAAAATTTTAAGAGCGCATACATCAACCGTTATGCTGACCTGATGAATACCGTTCTTACCTGTGATACAGTGGAATCGGTATTGCAGGATTTCATTGATATTCTCACGCCTGAAATGCCCGGACAAATCGCCAGGTGGGGCGGCTCTATGACCGGATGGCAAAACAACCTCACCTTTCTTCAGAACTATATCAACGGCAGGTGCAGCTACATTGATTCTGCACTTATTGATTGTTATGACCTCACGGGCCCGTTTGATATTACTGTTATAGTTGATCCTCCCCTTTCCGGTGAAGTGGAAATCAGCACACTTCACCCGCCTGGTTACCCATGGACTGGTACTTATTTTGGAAATGTTGATTTGAATTTCAAAGCCACTCCTGTCACGAATATGGTTTTCACCGGATGGGAAGTAGCGAATAATGTAGTAGCACCTAACCTCAGTTCAGACACCATGTCGATCAATTTGCAGGCGGGTGATACTGTGATTGCGCATTTCGAAAATCTTTTACCCTCTTATGATCTTACAGTAGATGTAACACCTGCCGGCTCGGGTGATGTGAAGGTTCAGGGAATACTTCCTGTTTCTTATCCTTATGCAGCTTCATACCTTAGTGGACAAATCGTGCAAATGTCTGCAATACCGGATGCCGGATTTACATTCGACTACTGGAGCCTTGATAACAACTTTGTAAATCCTAATTCTACAGATCCAAATGTTTATTTCCTTCTTGCTTCAGGTGATGCAGTGATGGCGCATTTTAAAACACTCGTCGGTATTGATGACATGGATGTTACTTCATTGGCAGTTTATCCTTCACTTACTACTGACCAATTTCATCTCTCCTACGAATTGAAAAATGCGGTTGACCTGAAAATAAGATTGTATTCCTTATCAGGACAATTGGTACAGGATCTCATTCTGGAAGATGGTACTTTATCACAGCCGGGCCTTCATGATTTGAACGTGAGTATGAAAGAAAAGGACCTGACTCCAGGAATGTATTTCCTTCAATTTGAATTTCCCGGATTCAACAAAACCTTTAAACTAGTACTGTTACCAAGACCATAATTGAAAGTGATTGATTCTTTCAGGATCATTTTCTTATTAAACACCCTGATAATACCCCGAATGAAGATCTTGTGTATGCTATTTAAGAAATTTAATGTTGTTGCATTCTTCCTATTAATTCACTCATTCACTTTATTCGGACAAACTACCCTATCAGGAATTGTCAATAATTACTGGGAAGTAATTTCCGTTGATTTTTGCAATAACCGTGTTGCCTTACCAGCCATTGCAGTGGGAATTGCAAATGGTGATAAGGTGATGCTCGTACAAATGACAGGCGCAACTATTGATCAGGCAGATGCAGCAACATATGGAACAGTAATCGATTACTTAGGCGCTGGCAATTATGAATTTCTCACAGTGTCTGATGTGAATAATAACATCATCACCTTCAAGGAAACAATTATTCGCAGCTATGACGCCTTTAATGGCAAGGTGCAAATGGTTTCTGTACCTCAATATACAGATGCTGATATTGTAAGTGATGTTACCGCCCCGGCATGGGATGGCAAAACCGGCGGTGTAATCGCTTTTCAGGCATCAGGATCAGTTACCATGAATGCCAATATTGATGTAACCGGAAAAGGATTGAGAGGTGGAGCGGTGCAACACCATAACGGATGCTTCGGTACCGGAGCAGGCTCCGTAAATTACAGGTGCGATGTTATTGATCTCTGTGGCGGAAACAAAGGCGAAGGCATTGCTGACAATGGTGGTTTTGAATTGGGAAGAGGTGCTCCTGCCAATGGTGGTGGTGGTGGAAATGATAACAATACAGGTGGTGGTGGTGGTAGCAATTTCGCACAGGCAGGTAATGGAGGACAGCGCTTAAATACTACACCATTTGATTGCCAGGGAACCAATCCCGGGATAGGCGGTCATGCACTTCTCTACTCTAATTCAGACAATAAGGTTTTTGCCGGTGGCGGTGGTGGCAGTGGCGACGATAACTCAAATGAAGCCACTCCGGGAGTCAATGGTGGTGGTATCATATTAATAAAAGCACCAACGATTAACGGAAACGGTTTTTCTATACTGGCAAATGGTGCAGACCAGGTTACTACTGCCATGCGTGATGGCGGCGGCGGTGGCGGTGGAGGTGGTGCAATTTTGCTGGATGTACAAAGTGTTGCTTCGGCGGTTAATGCAGAAGTGCATGGCGGCAATGGTGGAAATGTTGACAATGGGGGGTTGGCTGATTCCTGTTTTGGGCCGGGTGCAGGTGGTGGGGCAGGATTGCTCTGGATGAGTGGAGGGAGTATTTCGGCAAATATTGTTTTGAATGCCGCGGGTGGCCAGCCAGGTCTTACTTTAAATGCGAATGCTCCTGCTGCATGTAATGGACTGTCAAATGGAGCAACTGCCGGCAGTGCCGGAGGTACATTAACGGGATTGGTGATTCCTGAAAGCACCATCCTCTTTGTTCCACTTTCATTAGAAGTGTTCAGCGATACCATTGTTTGCATTGGAACGGAAGCCTCCCTAAGTGCAATAGCGACAGGCACAGGAACGATAACGTATGACTGGAGCAATGGATCAACGAATAGTTTGATAAACCCTTCTCCGACAGGGCTAACAACCTATACGGTAACTGTCACAGATTCACGTGGTTGCTCGTTAACAGGTGAAGTAACAGTAGATGTGAAATCAAACAGTGTAGTTGCTACTGCCTACCCTGATTCCATCGTTCTGGGTCAAAGCACACAACTTTCTGCAGATACGGTTGGAAATGCGTCTTACCAGTGGTACTCAGCTTTTGGTTTGGATAATGATACGGTACCCAACCCTACAGCTACACCTATTGACACTATTATATACTGTGTGATTGCAGTAGGCTACAATGGATGCATAGATACTGCTTGTGTTACGGTTAATGTCACTATCCCTGAGCCTTCCATTCAAATTCCTACAGCGTTTACTCCCAATGGCGATGGCAGAAATGATACGTGGCAGCTCATCATCAATCCCTGCTACGAAATCCTGGAGGCATTCGTTTACAACCGGTGGGGACAAACAATTTATAATTATAAAGCGTCAGGTGGTTCAGACTGGAATGGCACCCTATTGGGCCAGCCCCAACCGATGGAAACTTATATTTATTATATCAGGGCAAAATGTTCTGAGCGTGAGGAAGAAGAATTCTACAAAGGGAATGTAACAATCATTCGATAAGCATATTTTATTACTGTTCAGCAGCCCTGAGAAAAGTTACCACAAAGTCTCAATACCATAAATAAATACAGTGAAAACAATGTAAAACTTAGTGTTTGCAGAGTAGGGTGAGTAACCGGCATTCTTCTATTCGTGCACCACTAAAACGTAAACACTATAAAAATACTTTAGTCTCTGATTAGTGGCACGAATCTGAAACACTCTATCCTTATTTTTTTTAAAAAAAAATACTCGTGCCACCACCCGATCAGTATAAACTTAATACGAAAGCAGTTAGGTTAGAGTGGTGCACGAGCTGCTTCGTGACAGGCCATTGATCAACAGCGGAAGTTCGATTGCAAAGCTATGATTTGGAGGTGGTTAACCGAAAGTCTTCCATTCTTGCCACCACCCGATCAATAACTTAATACGAAAGTAGTTGGGTTAGAGGGTAGCTGAGGTTTCCTGATAATCTCCAAGGCTATTGATCTGTGAGTGCCAGTAAAAAGTTGAGCAGGCCCTTTTTTTCTTGTTAATCACCTATTCCGTTACCGGAACCACTACATCAGTTTCCCCTGACTTTTCCTTGATTTCCACAGGAATGCCACCGGTAACAATCTGGTTGATGGAACTATCGAAGCCAACTCCGTATAAATAGTAATCTCCTTTTTTCAACTCTTCAAAGTGTGCGTGCGGATCTCCTCCAGGCTCTGATTCCGCAATCTTAAAACCATCATATACCCCTACATCGGTACCCGGAAATTCCTTTGCATCGTACTTGATGTATATAACTGTGTTTGGGATTGGCTTGTCGTGGTGTTTGGGAAAAGCAGCGATGGTGGCCTCTCCTCCCAATCCCGCTTTTGTACAGGATGAAAAAGCAAATGCAATGCTAAGTATGGTAGTAAATAAAATGACTGTTTTTTTCATGAATCAATTCATTTTTAAAGTTAGAGAACAAGTGAAATTCAGATTGATGTATTAAACCTTTTTTAGTCTGGTGGCCGTTAAGGTCTTGTGCAATGCGCACGTCACCACTACCTTTGCTAAAACACATACTAATATTGGTTGGAGTCCTCTCATGCGGGGCAAATGTAGAGCATAATTTATTGTAAGAACCCTACCCTTATTTATTGATTTACATTAACAAAAGGTAGAAGGTTAAAAAAACTAAACTGCTATTACCCCCTTATTGTGATTTAATCCAAGAAAAGCAATCTCCAATAGATTCTTTCTTCACATCAAAAGTGTTTTAACACCAGTAGATTGGTTCGTCGTTCCTCCTCGCAAAGACGCATTGATTGATCGTCAATCCAAATCCTCATTGTTATTAGAAGTTATCACAAAATAACTGTTGTCATCCTTGAACTTGTTTTCCAAAGGATCTTGTGGGCAGGATCTGTTCTTAACGTAGAGAGATGCTGGAAAAAATTCAGCATGACGGCCTTCAAGGAACATTTTGAGATAGCTTATACTAAGTCGCGTGATATTGGCGAAGACCGTTGGAATAAAAACCTTAAACAACTATCGCCCACTTCTTCAACTCTTCAGCAAGCTTTCTATCGTTACTTAAACGCGGAACCTTATTTTGTCCTCCCAGCTTACCTATAGACTTCATGTAATTGCGAAAAGCATTCTGCTGCATTAAAGTGATTTTAAGCGGTTGAAGAATGTTGCCGGAAATAAGATCGTTGTAATAAATATTTTTCATACGAACCTCTTCATCCACTTTCAACCGGAAAGCATTGATATCTACGGGTGGAGTTGAAAATTCAATCAGCCATTCATGATACGGTAGTTCTCCGGTACCAGGATTTACCTGCGGAGCAACGGTGAATTCCACGACTTCCAGCTGTTCTTCACCCACTACTTTCATCAAGGCACTTTCCACTTCTTCTCCAATTACATGCTCCCCGAAAGCGGAGATAAAATGTTTTGTTCTGCCGGTTACCATCAAACGATAAGGTGAAGTAGAAACAAATTTAACCACATCGCCCACTGAGTAAGCCCAAAGGCCTGCATTGGAACTTACCACCAATGCATAGTTAATTCCCTGTTGCACATCTTTTAATAAGACTCTCGAAGGTTTCTCCTCATTAATTTCTGCAACAGGAACAAATTCAAAGAAGATACCGGAGTCAACATTCAGCAGCAGTCCCTCCTCTATCTGTGATGATTGAAAAGCAAAAAAACCTTCTGAGGCAGGATAGGTTTCTATCGAATCAATTTTTGCTCCTATCGTGTTAAACAGCTTTGCCCGGTATGGTTCGAAGTTTACACCACCATATACCAGTAATGAAAGGTTGGGAAATACTTCCTTAATATTTTTCTTTCCTGTTCGGGCCAGGAGCTTTTCAAAATACATTTGCACCCATGGCGGAATACCACTGACTAGCGTCATATCCTGGTTCCAGGTTTCTTCCACCACCTTTTCTACCTTTTGTTCCCAGTCTTCAATGCAATTGGTTTCATAAGAAGGGAGTTGATTGCCTCTTAAGTAGCGCGGCACATGGTGATTGACAATTCCTGAAAGCCGACCGGTTAAGATTCCTCCAATCTTTTCCAATTCGGGACTTCCTGATAAGAAAATCATTTTGCCATTTACAAACTGGCGGTTACCGGTTTCAGCAATGTACATTAACAGGGCATTTCTTGCAGTGTCAATATGATTAGGTACTGAATCGCGGGTGATGGGAATATACTTTACCCCTGAAGTGGTTCCTGATGATTTGGCAAAGTAAACCGGTTTGCCTTTCCACAGCACATTTTCTTCTCCCTCTTTGATGCGTTCGATATATGGCTTGAATGCTTCGTATTCACGAATGGGTACGCGTTCAATAAAATCTGCGTGGGTGGTAATGTTTTGAAAATCATGGTCCTTTCCAAATGCCGTCTTCTTTCCGTCATGAATAAGTTTGTGAAACAAAAACTCCTGTGCCCGTGCGGCATCTTTGCTCCACTTCAGAATCTGGCGTGCAATAACAGCTGCAAATGGACGGGCCAGTATGGATTTCACACTCATGCCGTAAAGGTACCCGTTCTGTGGAAACTGCATATTTCCTAAGTGTGCTATAAATCAGATCAATGTTCCTATTAGTGTCTTTGCTGGATATTTTTTTTCCACGAAGACATAACTGCACAAAGTTTTGAATTGCTAAAATCGCTTTGACGGACATTTTTACGATCCGGGTTTTCTTTGTCGTACACCCCATTTCTGTTTAATACTTCTTTAGCCTTCTTAAGCGAGATATTTTTTCAATAAGCTGAAATACAAAAAAAGCATCCAGGCCAATGACCTGAATGCTTTTCTATTGTGGGAGCTACTGGGCTCGAACCAGTGACCCTCTGCTTGTAAGGCAGATGCTCTGAACCAACTGAGCTAAGCTCCCTTAGGGATGGCAAAAGTAATTTCAATTTCCGGATTTGCAAATTGATTTTTTTCAAGGTTATAGTACCAAGAGTCAAAAAAATATAAATTTTAAGTAGAAAACCGTGAATTGCTCCAAAAGGAAGAATTAAAATCCTCTTTATATCTTTAAGAAAAATTAAATACCAGATCTGGACCATTACAATGAATAAGCAATTAATTTCGAACCGTTAACCTTTATCTTCATGAAAATAAAAATTTTACTGCCCTTGTGCCTGGTCTGTTTATTGATTTCATGCACTCCTGTAACTACTTTGGAAAAAACCTGGACAGACCCATCCCTTACTCCGGAAACTGTTAAAGCATACACGAAGATTTTAGTAGTTGCTTCAGTAAGAGATGAATCTTCCAAAAGAATTGCTGAGGATAAAATAGTTGCTGCCCTGGAGCCGGGCCTTGGCGTGCAGTCCTACAATTACCTGTTGCCTTCCGATACCAATGATACCAGGTTGGACGCAAAGCTGAAAAAGGATGGGTTTGACGGCATCCTGCTGATGCGACTGAATGCTGTTGACAAGAGCGTTTCTTATAACGAGGGTACAGGTTACGGAGGATGGTACGGCTATCGGTATTCCACTCCCGGATATTATTCTGAAGACAAAAATTACATTGTTGAAACCAACTTATATTCCATTCAGTCTAATAAGTTGGTTTGGTCAGCCACCACTTCTTCCATGAATCCAACAAAGCTTGATCCAACACTCGATGCAATTAACGCTGCTGATAAAGCTCAGTTGTTTAAACAGGGTTTGATTAAGTAGTAATCAAGTCTTTTTACCATACGGGAACAAGTGTACAAATCAGTTTCTTATACTGCGAAAGATAATCCATCGATCACAAAATCTTTAGCTTAAATTTTTTTAGCTTCAGCAGCTGTTTTGAAATCATTTTTAAAAAAATGGATGCCCATGTTTCGACAAACTCAACTGACTATTGCTCGTGGGTCACTCTGAGCCTGTAGAAGGGTTGAAGAGCAAAAAAATTCACAATCATTTCAAAACATCTTCTCAGAAATTATAAAAATTAATCCAGATGATCATCAAAAACATTTTAGGGATATTGCTATTTGTGGCTCTCCCTTGTTTCTCTATCGCCCAAGATGCAGTGATTACGAATACCAACATGCAAATTTATGCTTCACTGAACGGCAAGCCGGTGGCATGGGCAACCAACATGGTAGAGCTTCGGATTAATAAAGCAACCGGAGAATTTATGATGCAATTGTTCATTGACAACATCAGGCTGGCACTTAGCAATCCGGATTATACACCTACCGGTGAGAACCTGGGCAAATTCCTCACCCTCAGGGGTGTACTTCCGATCTATGACGTGCTGGAAAGAAGCAGTAATGTGATGGACCTGAAGGTGGACCTGATTGCCAGCTTTAATAATATTGACTATCACACCAATTTCAGCTTTTCCATTCTGCAGTTGAACCCAAATAACAACAAGGGATTTTCTGTAATGACAAAAGGCAGTGTATCTATCGCAGGGCTGGGAGTAACTGGCCTGCAGGGTTTCGATGATGAACTTGGAATCGCATTAAGTTTTAATGGATTTTAATTACACTTTACTTTACAGAAAACCAGTATCGGTTAAATGATTGTATCAACCTGATCAGGTTATTACTGAGAATATACTTAACCTGTTTGATTCTCTAACGCCCGGAATTCTTCTCTTACCGGAAGAAAGCAATCAATCACCTTACAGGTAGTTATCGCTTTGGCTGAATGAGGAGTGTTAGATGGTATGAAGGCAGACATGCCTGGTTCCAGCAAAAGCTTATCTCCCGCAAT
>JBDSEW010000277.1:0-3808 GCA_039919825.1 Chitinophagales bacterium
AATAAATTCTGTTGCCGGAATCCGGATGATAAGGCCTAAAAAGATTTAAATAGATCATACTACTTTAAGCTAGAAGACTGATCTCACCCGTGTTTTATTATTTAAATCAGCGTTGTCCGTGTTCCGCTTTTTAACCGCTCATCTACTTTTTCTATTAACCATTTCCGTTCAGCAAGATGCTTGCTACGCTTCAACTGCTGTTGCAACTGGTGTAATCTTTTTTGATCATTTGATTTCGCACTCATCAGCTTGTAAAGAAAGTTGATAAAATTCTGATTGTTTTTTTTGTGCACATCAGAGATCTCTGAATTGCGGTGTATGAATACCCTGAAGGCATTCATTGCAGAATCCAGTGAATCCCATTCTTTCAGCTCATAAAATGTTTCGATCAATAACTTTTTACTGTCGATCTTATAAAAAACATTGAGGTATTCGACTTGATGCAATAACAGCAATACCTGGTCGTATTTCTTTTTATCAAAATGAAGAAGCGACATCGAATAATTGAAAGCATCTTCCCGTATCTCCGCCGGCATTATGCACTGGTTCTTATCAATGATAAAGCGATGTGCCGTTTCTGCTTTACCCATTCTGAGGCAAAGCGTGATGAATGTTTTTACTTCACCCGACAGAATTTCCTGGGCCTGCATCAGCCTGCGCTCGAAGAGGATATAGAGCATTTCATAATACGCTTCACTTCCTGTATTAATTTGACGGATGCAATGGTTTTCTAATATTTTACTAAAAGTGTTCAGCTCATGTGGTCCCAGTTGTTTTTCGTGCTTGTTCAGTAATTCATACAGCTTCCGGAATTGTAGCCCGGGATCCTCATCCGTTAACAACAACACGCTGTAGCTGTAGCCGAGGATTATTTGGTTATCAGGAAAGGCTTTTCTTTCCAGGCTATCACGAATTTCTGCCAGGAAAAAATTATCAGGGTCATTTCTGTAGATAAAATTGTTGCTGATACGCACGCACATCATCTTTAACTTATTCAAAAAATAGAAAGCTTCCAGGTTCTTAAATAGATCTTCCAGCATGTAATCTTTTGAACGCTTTGCGAAAAAATTACTCTTCAATTGTTCGACGCGAAAGCGGAGATAGAAATAATGTTCATTCTGATAAGGAATTGCCTCTATCTTTTTTGTGAATTCTTCAATCCTGCGGAGTGTGAAATCATTGTTCTCCGACTTTATATAATGTTCAAGTTGAAGCATTTCAAGCTCGTTCGGAGAGGCCAGTGCCATCTTAACGCCTATGTAATAGCTCACCACTTTCAGCACATCGCTTAGCAGCAAGCGCATGCGGGAGTCGTTATAAGGTTGTTTTGCAAATAGTTTTTTGAAAGCAACTTCTTTCTTTAACTGCGGCGATGTAAAAGAAGGAGGACAGGAAAGAATGTGTTGCAGCAATTCCAACCCTTTATCAGTAACGCTCATAAGTCCGGACTGACTGAAACACAGCAACTCTGCCAGTTCTTTTCGACTCAGCGTTCTCAGCGTTTTGATCAGCTTAGTTTCATGCACAGGGTCTCAACGGAAGTTGATAAGGAAATTCGCGTGGCTAAAAGTCACCGTTTTTGGGTACACTTCAAAAAAAATGTAATCAAAAATTTGTAAATTATATAGCAACTTTTGCAATTATTTGCGAGATTTATGGGAAATGTGTTTCCCGGAGGTAGTTCAATCCATAAACACCTACAAAATGAAGAATGGAATTTTACAAGGTTTCCTGCTGCTATTTAGCACGATGATACTGATGCTGGTTTTGCATCCCGCTTATTCTCAGACCTGCATACCTCCTGTGAAGCAGGTGGTTTTGTTTGACCAGTTCGGCAACTATTATGTCTATTGGAAACCTGCCTCAGGCGGTGGCGGTATAATCAATTATAAAGTACAGGTGATGTGCACCGGTTTGCCCGCTTGTTTTTTTTCCGTAAGTGTCACCAACGCCAATGTGCTAAAGATGAATGGGGGATATCTCGGGGTTAAGATTCCTGCCTTGCCGACTTCCACTTCTACCGTAAAGCTTAGTATTTTTCCTCCGGGCTGCCCTGACCAATTTACTGCTGCCTTTGTTGAATCACTGGATATTATAACGGACAACCTGGATATAATTGCTGCATCCTGTGACAGCGATACATGCAAGTTGGTTGTGAGTAAATGGAACAAGCTGAAGAGCCTGACCGACTATGCGAACTCGAAATGCGGAGGTGGTGGTCTCGCAGTCCCTGCTACTACCGTGACAGCCATTGATGCTCCGATTTCAATTTCGCTCAGGAAAAATGATGCTGGCAAATGGCAGATGAAGACCACAGATACGCTGCTATGTGATTCCTGCTATGTGTTTAATTTTCAGATTACCTGTTCCAATGGAACCGTGTATTATGTTCAGGATACCATTTGTTTCAACTACACAGGGCCTGAAATTGGGTGCAGGCAAGCGGGAATAACAGCGGGTGAACAATCATTTATCATTTATCCGAATCCAACTACTGACAGGTGCACGATTCAATTTAACCTCGCACAAACCTCATCTGTAGCATTGATAGTTTATAATTCCTTGGGAAAACAGGTTCATATCGTTGAGGCGGGAGAACTGGAGGAAGGGCAGCATGACCTGGATTTTACAATAAGTGACCTGCCAGCGGGACTATATATTGCAGAAATAAGAACGAACGACCAATTAAGAAGAATGAAGTTGCTGAAATTCTGAGAGTGGTCGTTATACATTAAAAAAGGAGGCTGTCTCAAAAGTCTTGAAGTCATCCTGAACTTGTTTTCCGAAGGATCCTGGGGGCAGGATCTGTTCCTCAAAGAGAACAGACGCCGAAATAAATTCGGCATGACGGCTACTCCGGACCTTTTGAGACAGCCTCATTTTTTTTTACAGGGTCTTAAAAATGCTACATCCGCACCATATTGTAATTGCATCCGGCCTGCTTCAGGGGTACTTTTGAATCATTGATTACGGCGGAAGCTGAAAAGCCGGAAAAAGAGTAAGCATTCACACTTAACAACCCTACCAATGAAAAAAGCAATTACCTCCCACATGCTGCTGATCATTTGCCTGCTAATGATCAAAGGTTTTGCAGTTCAGGCGCAAACATTTCAGAATACTTTTCTTCCACCGGGTAGTGACAATTACGCTGCAGGTGTTGCAGTTGCCAATGATTATTGGGTAATTGGAAACACTAACAGTTTTGGTCCTTCTTTAGGAACAGAACACATCCTGTTTTCAAGATACACAGGTGCAACGGGCGTTTCTGCCTGGGACCGTAAATATTATGATGGTGCAAATCCAGCTAATTCCTACACAGCAACGGATGTTCAGGCAGGCTATGCTAACCTGATTCCTTCCATTGCTGTAGGGCCATTACCCTGCAACTTTACAGCATGCCCTATGTTCGGACCTGCAGTGAATGCAGTTGCAGTTCCAAAATCCAAAGATTATTTCTATGTAAGCGGTTATTATAAAGATCCTGCAGCTGGTGTTCGCAGACCCTTGATGCTCAAGCTCGGTAACAATGGAGGCATACTGTGGGCCCGCACCAATATTTTTGGCGCCGGTGGCATCTATGATGAAATTGGAATATCTGCGGAATCATGTCCTAACGGAGATATGATAATGGTGTCTTCAGTTACCAATCCCGCCACAGGCTTCACATTTCCGGCAATAACACGTGTCGATATTAACGGTGTTTTGTTGTGGAGATTCTTTTATAATCCGGTAACTTTTCAACCGCTTGCCAATTTCATTCCTCATCAATCATGTGTCTACCGCGAATTCCTGAATGGAAATGTAAATG
>JBDSEW010000291.1:0-10430 GCA_039919825.1 Chitinophagales bacterium
TTATATTTGCGCTCCGCAGAAAGGAGATGTTGGAACTGGATAGTAAGAACCAGGAGCCAGTAACCAGGATGCGGACATCTTAAAGGGAATCACGTAATTCGCAATTCCTCATTCGTAATTAAAATAAGCGGGAGTAGCTCAGTTGGTAGAGCACAACCTTGCCAAGGTTGGGGTCGCGAGTTCGAGTCTCGTCTCCCGCTCTAAGCCGCCGAAGTCCCGATCTAATCGGGGCGAAGGCGGCTCAGATTTTATATCCGGACGAAATATTTCACATCCTCTCGCCTTGGTGGTGGAACTGGTAGACACGCAGGACTTAAAATCCTGTCGCCCGCAACGGCGGTGCGGGTTCGATTCCCGCCTGAGGCACATCTTATTTTAGATTTGGGATGGACGATTTTCGATTTCCTTCCGCCTCCTTAGGTACTACCTATCCTTATACATTTAGGGTTTTGTATGTGCTGACTTTTTATTTACCAAAAGATAAATTGGCACACCGGCACATCAACTAACCTGCACTTCACAAGAAAAAACCCTCAGACGAGTTGTAACCTTTCCCTCCTTCGCGTTACTTTATACCTGCATTAGGCATCACAGCAAGCAGCATGACACCAGAAACACATCAGAAGTTTTTAACCTTCTACAAGCCGATTCACGAGCGATTCACCCGCTATTGCAGCAGTAATGCCTATGGCCTGATGGAAGCAGAAGACCTGGTGCAGGATGCAATTCTCGCCACGTTGCAGCATTTTAACCGCATCAACGAAAAGGATAAATTGTTTTCCTACATGATTTGCGTGGCAAATAACCTTGTAAAAAACGTACTGCGCCGTCAGAAATTCAAAGGGGTGTTTAATGAAAAAGCTGCACTGAGGTTAGAGGGGAATATTGGAAATCCTGAGGTGGCATTGGATATCCACTACCTCTACAAAGCATTGAACCAACTTACTTTAAAAGATAAGGAAGCGGTAATACTTTTTGAGGTGAATGGGTTCAGCATCCGGGAAATAAGTGAAATGCAGCAATCGAGTGAAGGAGCCATCAAAACACGGTTGAGCCGCGCCCGTCAAAAACTGAAAGCACTGTTAAGTGAAGACCGTCCCCAGTTGAATACTTATTCCAAAACACAAGTACTTTTTTCCATCTTCCTGTAGCACCATGAGAAACCTGGATATTGACCATACCTTTTCCGCCATCAGGCAAGCACCACTGGAAGTGGAGTATGCGCGTATCGAGCAATTTGTACTTCAGCAAACTGCAATACAGCATCCTGCTAAAACCGAACTTAAAAAGTGGTTAAACAATACCAACATTACGCTATTGGTGATAGCCATTACTGCACTGATGGCTTCGCTCCTGCTTAACCGCAAAGCACTGGTGCAGGAGACGCCGGTTGCAGTAGAATTTCTTTCAACTGCTCCAATTGCAGTACCTCCATTACCAAACATTCAGGAAAAGAAAACTCCAGTAACACTTGAAAAGAAAACACCTCCGGTTACAACACCAATAAAATCTTCATTGCCACAAAAACCGGTGATATTAACGGATGTGAGAGCAACAGCTGCGGCGATGCATCAACCGGCAGAGAAAGCGAATCCTTCCAATGAAACTCCGGACAAAATAGCTGGTGAGGCTCTGTCCTTACAAACCGATGATGCACCCAATGCTCCTTTACGCGTGCGAACCTATACATCCTCGTACTGTAACTTTGAAGGTGAAGATGCGTGGATAAAAGCTTTTCTGAAAGCATTGATCAGTGATAATATTATCAGGGATACTGTGGATCTGAGGTTTACGATAACGCTCCATTCTTTCAGTGTTAATGGAAAAGATCTGGATGAAGCGAGGGTGATCAAATTTAATGAACTCTATACCGCAGTCACAAGTGAAGAGCTGAACAACAGATCAAAAATATCGCTGAGTGTGGGTGGCAGCAGTTGCACCCTCACAAAAGTTATCAATGAGTAATTACCTTCATTATCCGGTTCTTATAGCTATGTGCATTCGATAAGCAATAGTCCTTCATATCTACATCTCAAAATGTTCCTTTAGGGCCGTCATGCTGAATTTATTTCAGCTTCTGCCAAATCCGAGGGAGATTACAACAAGTTCGGAATAACCCGGTTCTTTCAAAACAGCACAATAGGATTGATTTTTTTATACGCTATCTCAGAATGCTCCTTAAAGGCCGTCATGCTGAATTTATTTCAGCATCTCTTTTATACTAAGGACAGATTCCGATACAAGTTCAGGTTGACCCCGGATATATTTATCAAATCCTTTTTTTAAGAAATCCAAAGGAAAAAAAATTTCGTATTTTTTTCCTGTCAACGATTTCCTTAAAAAATTAGCCCCCATTTTACCCATAAAGAATCCTTATTTTGAAGGCATTGAATGATGATGCAACTGCATTCAGATTGGAGCTGTCTAATCTTTCTTCTCTAAAGGAGGTTTAGTTAACAGTATTTTTTGTTAGTTCTTTTTGCACTAGCCCTGGTTTTTAACCAGGGCTTTTTTTCACTTGCCTCCTTTACTTTTCTTTGCTTGATCTGCGATCCTTAGGTGAAATCCAGATTTACCTTATACCCTATTCAGGCGAAACTCTTTTATCGACCGATTGTTAGTACCTTCGCCGCTGAAAATCCCATTATGCCGATTACTAAAGAACAAGTGTTGAAAGCCCTGAGCTACGTTGATGACCCGGACCTTGGGAAGGACCTTGTTACGCTGAATATGGTAAGTGATATTGTGATTGACGGCAATAATGTTTCATTTACCGTGATCCTTACCACTCCCGCATGCCCGATGAAAGATGCCATTCAAAAGGCCTGCGAAAATGCAGTTCACCATTTAGTGGATAAGGATGCAAAGGTTCATATAACCATGACGTCTGACGTCACATCGCGCCGCAAGGACAATGGAAAGATTTTACCCGGAGTAAAAAATATTATTGCAGTTGCGTCGGGTAAAGGTGGCGTAGGAAAATCAACTGTTGCTGTAAACCTCGCAATCGGATTAGCAGAAAATGGTGCATCCGTGGGTTTGATTGACGCAGATATTTACGGCCCCTCTATTCCATTGATGCTGGACATTAAGGGTCAGCGGCCACAGGTTAGAGAAGAAGGAGAAAAGCACCTGATGATTCCTATTGAGAAATATGGAATAAAGGCATTGTCGATAGGTTTGCTGGTAGATGAAAAGCAAGCGGTAGTATGGCGCGGCCCGATGGTTTCGTCGGCTTTGCGACAGTTCGTTACAGATTGTGATTGGGGTGACCTTGATTACCTGGTGATTGATCTTCCACCCGGCACCGGTGATATTCATCTTACACTCGTTCAAACTGTTCCTGTAACAGGTGCAATAATTGTAACCACTCCCCAGGATGTTTCCCTTGCAGATGCAAAAAAGGCAATGGGAATGTTCAGCATTCATCCTATCAATGTTCCGATCATCGGTGTGGTGGAAAATATGTCCTACTTTATTCCCGAAGGAGCAGATCCTGAGCTACCAGAGAATAAGCACTATATTTTTGGCAAAGGAGGAGGAAAAAAATTAGCTGAAGAATACGATGTTCCTTTGTTGGCGGAGATACCCATTGTGCAGCGGATCAGGGAAGGTGGTGATGAAGGTAAGCCCGCTGTAATGAGTAATGAACCAGTTAGTTCAGATGCCTTTCACAAGCTCGCTCAAAAAGTTGCACAGCATGTTGCCATTAGAAATGCTAATTTTGAATCAACTAAAGTAGTAGAAATAGTCAGTTAAGAGATACGGCATATAAGCCGGATGAAATAAATAGAGAATGATCACAAAAAAGAAGCACCAGGATTTATTAATTCGTGTGGAGGAGTCGCTCAACTCTCTCCGGCCCTATCTGAAGACAGACGGCGGAAATATTGAAGTGGTTGAACTTACAGAAGATATGGTGTTGAAGCTAAAACTCCTCGGTAATTGTGAAGATTGCCCGATGAGTGAAATGACCATGACAGCAGGTGTAGAAGAAGCAATCAAAAAATCAATACCTGAAATTCTCCGCGTCGAAGCGATTTAAAGAGTTTAAAATGTTTGAAAGGTTTATATAGTTTAGGTAGTAAACTCTTCAAACTCTATAGACTCTTCAAACTCTACAAACTCTTCAAATCTTTTTCTCTTGACCCGAAAAGAGTTATTCAATCAGATCACAGAAAAGCAATCCTTTCTTTGTATAGGTCTTGATACGGACATTGAAAAAATCCCGAAGCACCTGCTTCATCACCCTGACCCTGTTTTCGAATTCAACAAAAGCATCATCGATGCCACAAAAGATCTCTGCATAGCCTATAAAATCAACACCGCATTTTATGAAGCATCGGGTATAAAAGGCTGGCAAAGCATGAAGAAAACATGGGAATACATTCCTGAAAACATTTTTACAATCGCAGACGCAAAGAGAGGAGACATCGGAAATACATCTGCTATGTATGCACGCGCTTTCTTCGACAAAGCACAGTCCGGACTCAGCTTTAATGCATTAACCGTTGCACCCTATATGGGAGCAGATTCTGTAACTCCGTTTCTGCAATACGATAACAAATGGGTAATCCTGCTGGCGCTCACCTCCAACGAGGGCAGCAATGATTTTCAGCAGCGTGAAACAGCAGGTGAAAAATTATATGAAAGTGTGATCACTAAATCAATGGAATGGGGAAATGCTGATAATATGATGTATGTAGTTGGAGCAACCCATCCTGAATCATTTGCACACATCCGGTCACTCGCACCCGATCATTTTTTCCTGGTTCCCGGGGTAGGCACACAGGGAGGTGATTTAAAAAAAGTTGCTGAATATGGAATGAATGCAGAATGTGGTTTACTGGTGAATGTATCAAGGAATATAATTTATGCGGGTGATGACGAACATTTTTCAACCGCCGCAAGAGAAGAGGCATTGAAGTACCAGCAGGAGATGGCAGAAGTATTGTAATTGCTTCCCTACGAATAGCTGTTGCAGATAACACCTATTACTGCACAGCATTATTTATTATGTCATATGCGATTAGGATTTTCATTTTATGAAAAATAAAAATTGAATATACCGGAGCATCTGCCATGTGCTATCGGGCAAATCAATATTCAATAACACAGGTATACCTTGAGAAAAGTGATGAAGACCTTCACCATAGTGCATATCAAAATGTCGTTAAATGGAACCGTCATGCCGAATTTATTTTCCGAAGGATCCTGCGGGCGGCATCTCTACCAAATTGGGAGATCCCGAAATAAATTCGGGATGACAGCCATGATTTTACTTTATTTCCAACCATCAATGCGACAATTGGGTATGCACCCTTCACCAGGTCATGAAATTTTATTAAACTTACAGTGTATTTTATCTAAATCTATCTATATGACTGAAAAATTTCTTCATTATTTATGGAGAATGAAACTCCTCAAAAACAATATTCTGCAGACTGAATCAGGTGAGAAAATACAAATTATCGCCGCCGGCGAACTCAATACCAATGCAGGCCCCGATTTCCTGAATGGCAGGATAAAAATCGGCGAAACGCTGTGGGCCGGAAATATCGAAATTCACCTGAAGTCTTCTGACTGGAGTGCACACGGGCATCAGCATGATAGGGCCTACGACAATATTGTGCTTCATGTAGTGTATGAAAATGACCGGCCGGTTTGCAGGGAAGATGGCAGTAGCATTCCCTGCCTTGTAGTAAAAAACTATTTCGATTCATCTATCTATGAAAAGTATCAGCTGCTGATGCAGAGCAGCACATGGATACCGTGCGAACAACACATTCACAAGTCACCGGCAATTATTGTTCAGCAATGGCTCAACCGTCTTTTGATAGAACGGATGGAAGAGAAAATTCAACCCATTCTTTCCGCACTGCAGGAAAATCAAAATAACTGGGAAGAAACTTTTTACCAGTTCCTGGCCATGTCGTATGGTGCACGCGTAAATGCAGAACCTTTTCAAAGACTTGCCAGGGCTATTCCGGTAAAGGTGCTTGCAAAACATAAGAACAACCTCTTTCAGCTGGAGGCACTTTTATTTGGAACCGCCGGATTTTTGGATGAAAAATTTACTGATGATTATCCCAATGAGCTGAAAAAGGAATTCTCCTTTTTAAGAAAAAAGTATGGACTGCAGTCATTGAAAAAACATACCTGGAAATTTCTAAGGTTGCGGCCCGCAAATTTTCCATCGATAAGGCTCGCCCAATTTGCACAACTGATCTTTAAAGCTTCGCACCTCTTCTCAAAGATCCTTGAAGCCGGAAATGTGAATCATTTCACTTTACTGTTTGAATCAACAGCATCCTCCTATTGGAACAACCATTATCGCTTTGATCACTCATCGGCGGACAGGAAAAAATCATTGGGAAGTGCATCTGCAGAATTGCTGCTCATCAACACTATTGCACCTTTTTTATTTGTGTATGGAAAATCAAGAGATGAGAACATTTACTGCGAACGTGCATTTACTATACTTGAACAACTTTCTGCAGAAAACAACACGATTCTAAAAAACTGGAAGGAGCTTGGTATCAAAGCACACACCGCGTTTGAATCACAAGCATTGCTGCAGCTTCATAACAGCTATTGCAAAAACTTCAGGTGTCTTGACTGTGCAATCGGGCACCAGTTGCTGATTCAAAAAGGCCTCGCTGGCGTGCCTGAACAACAGGTTTAAAGACCCTGCTATTGGCTTTCCAGCATCCAAATCAAAAACATCTTGAAAATTCTTAGAAAGAATTTATTTTTGCGCTGTGAACCGGTTAAAGTATTTTGTTGAAGGAAGAATTTTCGGAGTCTGCAGTTACCTCGGTGAGAAGCTGGGTATTGCTTCCTCTTATATCCGGTTATTTTTTATCTATGCTGCCTTTATAGGGATTAGCTCTCCTATCATTATTTATCTCATCCTGGCTTTCTGGATCAATCTTAAAAAGTATATCACCAGGAAGAGAAATCCTGTCTGGGAATAGCATTTTAATCAGTCACAGCAATCCTTCTTATAGAATTTCAGGATGTGTTTCCATATTCTTTTTATGAATCTTAGCATGGTGGTTTCCTTATTTTCTCTTACTGCTCCGGTTTATGCTACTAAGACTCGAAGGCACAAAGATGTGTAGCAACTGCACTGTATTTCTTTGTGCCTTTGCGGCCTTGTAGCAATCTTTATTTCCAGGAACAATAAAAAAGCCACCCTGTTTTCACAAGGTGGCTTTGTATTAATTCGATCATGTTTATTACCACATCAATGTTGCTTAATCAAACTTCAGATCAAGTGCCAGACCTCTCAGCTCATGTACCAATACATTAAAGGATTCGGGCACATTCGGCTTCGGAAGGTTTTCTCCTTTCACGATAGCTTCATAAGCCTTGGCTCTTCCAACAATATCATCTGATTTGATGGTCAGCAATTCCTGCAGGATGTTGGATGCACCATATGCTTCCAGTGCCCACACCTCCATTTCACCAAAACGCTGTCCGCCGAACTGGGCTTTACCACCCAATGGCTGCTGCGTGATGAGTGAGTACGGACCGATAGAGCGCGCATGCATCTTATCATCCACCATGTGTGAAAGCTTGAGCATATAAATCACACCTACAGTAGCCGGCTGATGGAAACGATCTCCGGACTCTCCGTCGTAGAGGTAAGTTTTACCAAGTGTTGGCAGACCTGCCTTTTCAATGTAACCTTCAATCTCTTCAATAGAAGCACCGTCGAAAATCGGGGTGGCAAACTTAATTCCAAGCTTCCAGCCTGCCCAGCCCAATACAGTCTCGTAGATCTGTCCAAGGTTCATACGGGAAGGTACACCCAATGGATTGAGTACGATATCAACAGCAGTTCCATCTTCCAGAAATGGCATGTCTTCATCGCGTACTATCTTGGCAACGATACCCTTGTTACCATGACGTCCTGCCAGCTTATCCCCTACTTTCAGCTTGCGCTTTTTAGCAAGGTAGACTTTGGCAAGTTTCAAAACACCAGAAGGCAATTCATCGCCAATGCTGATGTTGAATTTTTCACGCTTGTAACGCCCTACTTCCTCATTGTGTTTGATCGTATAGTTGTGAAGCAGGATCTTAATCAATTCATTGGTATGATCATCATTCGTCCAGTTGCCCTGATCAGCTTCCTGGTAATTGATATCGTTCAACACCTTAACGGTGAACTTCACTCCTTTCGCCACCACCACTTCTTTGTACACATTGGTGATCCCCTTGGAAGTTTTGTCCTTCAGCAATTTCATCAGCTTCTCGATCAGCGTTTCCTTGATGATGCCAGTTGCCTTGGAATGCTCCTTCTCCAGTTTCTCCAAAGAAATCTTCTCTTTCGCCTTGGAGTTTTTATCCTTTTTGGCACGTGAGAACAATTTCTTGTCAATCACCACACCTTCAGTAGAAGGAGGTGCTTTCAACGAAGCATCTTTCACATCACCGGCTTTGTCGCCGAATATCGCACGCAACAACTTCTCTTCAGGAGTAGGATCACTCTCCCCCTTTGGTGTAATTTTTCCTATCAGGATATCTCCTTCTTTCACATGAGCTCCAACGCGGATGATACCGAAGTCGTCGAGGTTGCGGGTTGCTTCTTCGCTTACGTTTGGTATATCGGGTGTCAACTCTTCTTCTCCCAGTTTTGTATCGCGCACTTCCAGTTCATATTCTTCAATGTGAATAGAAGTAAAGATGTCTTCGCGCACAATTCTTTCGCTCAATACAATGGCATCCTCAAAGTTGTAACCTTTCCAGGGCATAAATGCCACCTGGAGGTTTTGACCGAGTGCCAGTTCACCATCCTGGGTAGCGTATCCTTCGCAGAGTATCTGGCCTGTCTTCACCTTGTCCCCTTTCTTCACGATCGGTTTCAGGTTGATGCAGGTGCTCTGATTGGTTTTTTTGAATTTCAATAATTTGTAAACGGTACGGCCCGTATCGAAACTGGTCATATCCTGTTCGTCCGTACGTTCGTAGTTCACCACAATCTCATCTGCATCTACATACTCTATCACACCATTCGTTTCCGCATTCAGCAGCATTCGTGAGTCAACAGCACCTTTTCCTTCCAGCCCTGTTCCAACAATAGGTGATTCTGGTTTCATCAGCGGCACCGATTGGCGCTGCATATTAGATCCCATCAATGCACGGTTGGCGTCGTCATGTTCCAAAAATGGAATTAATGAAGCCGATAACCCTACAATCTGGTTCGGTGCCACATCCATGTACTCCACCTTATCCGGCTCAACTATCGGGAAATCACCCTGGTGACGGCTCTTGATACGGTCTATCTGGAACTCGCCCTTTTCATTGATCGGCACATTGGCCTGGGCAATTACTTTTTCATCTTCTTCATCGGCTGAAAGAAACTCTACTTTCTTTTTCAGCTCTACTTTACCGTTGTGAACTTTCAGGTAAGGTGTTTCGATGAATCCCATGCGGTTGATCTTGGCATGCACACACAGGGTAGAGATCAAACCGATGTTTGGCCCTTCCGGTGTTTCTATGGTGCAAAGACGGCCATAGTGGGAATAGTGTACGTCACGTACCTCGAAGCCTGCACGTTCGCGGGAGAGACCACCGGGACCAAGAGCCGAAATACGGCGCTTGTGGGTGATTTCCGCCAACGGGTTGGTCTGGTCGAGGAACTGCGACAACTGTGATGTTCCGAAGAAGGAGTTGATTACAGAGGAAAGGGTACGTGCGTTGATCAGGTCAATTGGTGTGAACACCTCATTGTCACGCACATTCATACGTTCGCGGATGGTACGGGCCATACGGGCCAAACCAACACCGAACTGCGCATACAACTGCTCACCCACCGTTCTCACCCGACGATTGCTCAGGTGATCAATATCATCAACAACCGCTTTATCATTTACCAACTGTACCAGGTACTTCACAATCGCCACGATGTCTTCCTTCGTCAATACCTTGGTATCAAGCTCCGTCTCTTTTCTTAATTTCTGATTGATCTTGTAACGGCCTACTTCACCCAGATCATAACGTTTATCGGAGAAGAACAGCTTCTCGATAATGCCACGCGCTGTTTCATCATCAGGCGCATCTGCTCCGCGCAACTGGCGATAGATGTACTGAACAGCTTCCAGCTCTGAGTTGGAAGTATCTTTCTGAAGAGTGTTGTAGATAATGGAATAATCGGCACCTACCAATTCCTTTTGGAGGATCACTGTATCTATACCGGTTTCCAGAATCTCACTGATGTTATCTTCTGTTAAAATGGTATCGCGCTCCAGCACCACTTCATTTCGTGTAATGGTTACTACTTCGCCCGTATCTTCATCCACGAAATCTTCATTCCAGCTTCTCAATACGCGCGCTGCGAGCTTGCGGCCAATTGCTTTTTTCAGGTCGGCTGATTTTGCCGGTATGTCATCCGACAATTCAAACAAGGTTAATATTTCTTTATC
>JBDSEW010000295.1:0-4087 GCA_039919825.1 Chitinophagales bacterium
GGGTGCGTCCGTTAGACAATGATATCAATTCCGTATTTGATCCTGAAAAAAACAAACTCTTTAAAACAGGTGCTGCTACACGGTGGATCCTGAAAGATGACCGCGGACAATTGATTGGAAGAATTGCCGCTTTTGTAAATGACAAGACTGCAAGAACATCGGAATACGTAACCGGTGGTGTTGGTTTTTTTGAATGCATCAACAACCAGCAGGCGGCAAATTCCCTGTTTGATGCTGCTAAAGAATGGTTAACAGGAAAAGGGATGGAAGCCATGGATGGCCCGATCAATTTTGGTGATCGCCAGGCATGGTGGGGATTGCAGGTAGAAGGATTTGCACCACCTACTTACCAGATGAATTATAATCCAGCTTACTACATCCAATTGTTTGAAGCTTATGGTTTCCAGACCTATTTCAACCAGTTGGTTTTTAAATATGAAGTGGAAAAGGAAGTGCCGCAACTTTTTAAAGAAAAAGCGGAAAGAATATTCAGAAGCACTGCATTTCGTTTTGAACATGTAAATAAAAAACACCTGAATAAATATGCTGCCGATCTTACACAGGTGTATAATGAAGCATGGTCGAATATGGACCATTTCAGACCTGTAACAATTGAGCAAACAATGGCAACCATGAAGAAGATGCTGCCGATTATGGATGAAAAATTAATCTGGTTTGGCTACTATAAAGACCGGCCCATTGCATTTTTTGTGATGCTACCAGAAATCAACCAGGTGATCCGTTATTTAAACGGCCGGTTGGATTGGTACGGCAAATTAAAGTTTGCTTACTATCGATGGCGCGGTGTAATAGATAAAATGTCCGGCGTGCTGTTTGGTGTGGTGCCGGATTTCCAGGGAAAAGGTATTGATGGTGCGCTGATCGTTGCTACAGGAAAAGTGGTACAACCCTTAAAAAAGTACCTTACTTTGGAAATGAACTGGGTGGGTGATTTCAATCCGAAGATGATCCGCATGGTGGAAAATTTGGGAACAACGGTTATCAAACGTTATAGGACTTACCGGAAAATATTTGATCCGGAGAAACCATTTAGCAGGGCTCCGATAGTTGATTGATCAATTGTTTCTGTTCAGCCGCACTGGGAAAAACTGCTGCAAAGGCCAAAGCCACAAAAAGAAGCCGTTTTGAAATCAATAAAAATAAATCTTATAAAGTGAATGCCTGGTTGCTCCATCACTTTTAGCCTCACACCTCCATAGGAGTCCTACGGACCAGCCCCTCGCCAAATGGAGAGGGGAGCCACTCACTCCAAGTCGCAACTACCTGCTAAAAATAATTACCATTTCAAAACAAAAAACAAGGGTACTCAATAGTAACGATCAATTAATATTTTTTCTGCCAAACATCAGGAAGAACAAACTCTCATAAAGGATAAACAGGAATATAAGAAAGTGCATCTTTTTATAATCCAGCATCGAAAATTCAACCATAATTATAACTCAAAATAATATGACCCTTGAGTGGTGCCTTTTCGAAAATAATTTTTAGTTGACAGGTATCTTCACCACAAAAATCATCTATGTTTGAGAAATGCAGTCATTATTAGAAGGAGATGTCACATTGTTTGCAGAAATTATCTTACCGCTCTCTCTTCAGATAAATTACACTTACGGCATTCCAAAATCGCTGGAAGCGGTCGCTGGTGTCGGCAAGCGGGTAGAAGTTCAATTCGGACAAAGAAAAATTTATGCAGGTATCATCAAGCGAATTCACCATGAAGTTCCAAAGGAGTACAAGGTAAAAGAGATCATCTCTGTGCTGGACGACGTGGCCATTGTTTCTGAAATACAATTAAAGTTCTGGGAATGGATAGCGGATTATTATTTATGTGCAGAAGGTGATGTGATGAATGCTGCATTGCCTTCCGGTTTCAAATTAGAAAGTGAAACCAGGATTACACTGCATCCTTCCTTTAATGATAATTTCTCCAACCTTTCTGACAAAGAATACCTGATTGCCGAAGCGCTCACCGTTCAGAAAGAATTGACGATTGATGAGATCGGAAAAATTTTGCATCAGAAAACTATCTATCCTATTATTCAATCGTTGCTGAAAAAAAATGTGGTGGTAGTGAAGGAGCAATTACTGGAACGATTTAAACCTAAGATGGAAACCTTTATCCGCATCAATCCTGAATATGAAAAGGATGATCAGCTCAGGCCCATCTTTGATGAACTGGAAAAAAAAGCACCCAAGCAGTTGGAATTGCTGATGGCATACACGCACCTGAGCAACTTGCAGGGATTACGTTACAAAGAAATATTGAAAAGTGACCTGCTCGAAAAATCAAAAGCAGATAATGCTGCATTGAATGCGTTGGTGAAAAAAAATATTTTGCTACAAAGTAAAAAAGAAACCGGAAGAATTGAGGAAGTGGAATCTGAGACTACTACTTTTGAATTAACATCCTCACAGGGGCAAGTATTAAAAGATTGCCAACAACAATTTGCTGAAAAAAATGTAACACTGCTTTATGGAGTAACGGGCAGTGGAAAAACGAATGTCTATATCAGGCTGATGGAAGAAGCGATTGCCGCTGAAAAACAAGTACTATACCTCTTACCTGAAATTGCACTCACCACTCAAATTATTGAACGGCTCCGGAAACAGTTTGGAAAGAAGATAGGTATTTACCATTCACGCTTTAATCAGCAGGAACGTGTAGAGATCTGGAATAAATTGCTGCATGGTGAATATCAAATTATTCTTGGTGCACGCTCCGC
The DNA here is from genome assembly GCA_039919825.1 of Chitinophagales bacterium. Taxonomy (GTDB): domain Bacteria; phylum Bacteroidota; class Bacteroidia; order Chitinophagales; family UBA10324; genus JACCZZ01. The sequence continues at coordinate 2,745 of JBDSEW010000295.1, forward strand.
ATTATTTCTCCCTTTTGAAAATTTAGGATTGGTAATAGTGGATGAAGAACATGATTCCTCCTACAAACAAAATGATCCTGCACCGCGGTATAATGGTCGTGATGCGGCAATTTATCTGGCTTCGCTGTATGGTGCAAAAACCTTACTTGGAAGTGCGACACCTTCCCTGGAAAGTTATCACAATGCTTCTTCAGGAAAATTTGGACTTACAGCATTGAATGCAAGGTATGCAGGACTTGAGATGCCTGAAATTCTGATTGCAGATGTAAAAGATGCGAAGAAGAAAAAACAACTGCATGCACATTTCACAGCAACCTTGTTAGATGAATTAAAAAACATTATAGAAAAAAAGGAACAGGCAATTCTTTTTCAAAACAGGCGTGGCTATGCACCTTACATGGAATGCGAAACCTGTGGATGGGTGGCGATGTGTCCGAATTGTGATGTACACCTCACCTTCCACAAATTTCAACATGAGTTAAAGTGCCATTATTGCGGACATCGTAAAAACTCTTTTGCACAGTGCCCGGCTTGTGGCGGCAGTCACATAAAAATTACCGGTTTCGGTACGGAGAAAATTGAAGATGACCTTAAAGTTTTTCTTCCAGGAGTTGCAATTGCACGTTTGGATTATGATGCGGTGCGGAGTAAAAATGGTTATCAAAAAATTATTGGCGACTTTGAAAGAAACAAAACACAAGTGTTGGTAGGTACACAAATGGTGACCAAAGGTTTGGATTTCGGGAATGTTTCACTGGTGGGAATTCTGAATGCGGACCAACTCATCAGCTATGCCGATTTCCGTTCAGCAGAACGTGGGTTTCAATTGATGTCGCAGGTGAGCGGTAGGGCGGGAAGAAAAAATAAGCGTGGAAGAGTGATCATCCAAACCAGCAATATGAATAATGCACTACTGCCATTCATCATCCATCATGATTACCGTGGTTTTTTTGAAGAAGAGATCCGGCACCGCAAAAAATTTCAGTATCCGCCGTTTTCAAGATTGATACAACTTACTTTCAAACACAAGGATAAAAAGATTGTTTGGGAGGCATCGCGCATTGTAGCAACTGCGCTTCAAAAAGAATTACAGAAAAAATTATTAGGGCCTGCGGAACCACCAGTCGCCAGAATTAAAAATCAATACCTGGTGCAGGTATTGATCAAACTGGAGCGATCAGGGCAATTGATTCAGCACATAAAAAAAAGGATCAGGGAAGAGTTACAGCACTTAACAGAAACGGCGACTTACAGGAGTGTGCAGGTATTGGTGGATGTGGATCCCTACTAAAACTTTTTCACAACTCCTTCAACGCTGTTACTTTGATCAGCTTAGCTCAAGC
>JBDSEW010000320.1:0-5260 GCA_039919825.1 Chitinophagales bacterium
GATCAGATCGCTGCCTTTGCAGTTGTTAAAATATCAATCAGCTTATTGCTTTGGTTCCATCAATTTAAAGAACTGATCCAATTGAGGAAGAATAACAATGCGGGTGCGGCGATTGGATGCACGCCCGTCATCAGTATCATTTGAAGAAATGGAACTGTATTCACTTCTTCCTGCTGCAATCATCCTTCTCGGATCTACACCATAATCCTTTTGTAACATGCGGGTTACAGCAGTTGCCCTGAGCGCACTCAGATCCCAGTTGTCTTTAATAAAGCTGGTTTTGATTGGTTTATTATCTGTATGACCTTCCACCATAAATTGTATGTCCGGTTGCGCATTTACAACAGAAGCCACTTTGCCCAGTACTGCCTTTGCCTGTGGGGTAATGTCATAACTACCACTCTTAAACAACATTTTATCGGAGATGGAGATAAACACAGCACTTCCTTCAACTTTAACCTGAACGTCCTCATCATTCACATCCTGGAGCGCCCCTTTAAGGTTTAATACCAGCGCCATATTTAAAGAATCTTTCATCGCAAGCGAATGCTGCAATCCCTGGATGTTATCCAGTGACTTCTTGATGCTTTCAGCCTGCGTGGATGACAAAACGGAAAGATTCTGCAACTGCGATAAAACAGCGGTATAATTTTCCTTATAAAATGACATTTCCTTTTCCAGGTCTGCCTTTTTCTTTTCGCTTATATCCTTGTCAGTAAGACACATTTTTAACTGGTCTTCTACTTTGGCATAATCAGTTTTTAAAGAATCGTATGAAGCCACCTGGCTTTTATACTTTTTAGTGCTCACGCATGAGGCCATCATCAGTGACAGCGCAAACAACAGGGTAAGATTTCTTAAATTCATAGGTTTTTTTGAGATTTAGTGCAAAAGTAAGGTTTGAAAATCAATTTCTAAATATTGAATGAGAAACTTTCATCATTCACAAATTGTGCCAGCAGGGTAAATTGGTGCTAAAAGACACGTCTTATTTCCATAACATTTAAATACGATCTTCTACTGTCAGTGTAATGTGAGCTAAAGCTCCACAGGGGCAGGTTTCATCCAACTAAGGCACGAAGACTCAAAGTTTTTCATCCATTTCACTGTATTTCTTAGGTCTTTGAGCCTTGAGGCGGCTTCCTCATGGCCGCTGCACGGTGCCAAATATTCCTTTATTTTTGTCTAAACTTCAGTGATATGGTACTATTACGCTTTTCTTTCATCCTGCTCCTGGTTGCATCACTAACAGGACAGCTGTATGCCCAGGAACCGGCCTATTTCGGAAAACAGATAGATGAAAAAGGAGCCATTTCCATGTCACGCCTTGAAAAGCAGATGGAAGACAAGGAAAAGCTGCAGGTGAAAGTAACGGGCAAAGTGGTGGAGTGCTGCCAGGCGAAAGGATGCTGGATGACGATTGACAAGGGCGATGGATCCACCATGCACGTGAAATTCAAAGACTATGGATTTTTTGTCCCAAAAAACAGTGGAGGAAAAACCGCCATTATGGAAGGCACCGCGATGCTGGAAACTGTTTCAGTAGAAGAACAAAGGCACTATGCAGAAGACGCCGGCAAATCACCAGCAGAAATTGAAGCCATTACAGAACCAAGCCAACAATTAGTATTTGAGGCAGATGGGGTTATTTTGAAGTAGTGTCTCAAAGGATTGCGTAAACTATCTTTTGCATCCGTAAAACATATTGCAGAGTTGAGATGTAGGAAAGATGTATGAAAGGTCACCAACCAGGAAATTTCCATATTCAATCAAACGGGTTCTCCGAACAGATCAAATTCTTCAGCAGTGTGAATATGGATATTTGCAAAATCTCCCACCCGCAGGTAATGTGTTGAGGCATCAATCAATACTTCATTATCCACTTCGGGTGAGTCAAATTCGGTTCTTCCAATAAAATAACTGCCTTCCTTGCGATCAATCAACACCTTAAGAGTTTTCCCCACCTTCTGGTGATTAAGCTCAAAAGATATTTTTTCCTGTGCCTCCATGATGCGTGCAGCCCTTGCCTGCTTCTCTTCCTCAGGCACATCATCCTGTAATTCGTAACCGGAAGTGCCTTCCTCATGCGAATAAGTGAAAACACCCACACGCTCAAATCTTACTGTTTCAATAAATTGAATTAATTCTTCCACATCTTTTTCTGTTTCCCCGGGAAAACCCGTCAGGATGGTTGTTCGCAAAGTAATCCCGGGCACTTTTTCACGAATCACAGCTATCAATTCATAAATTTCCTGTTTTGAAATTTGCCTGCGCATCCGGGTAAGCACCGGATCACTGATGTGCTGAAGCGGTATGTCGAGGTAGTTGCAGATATTATCACGTTCCCGTATTACATCCAGTATTTCTACCGGAAATTTACTGGGATACGCATAATGCAGCCTGATCCAGTCCAGCCCGGGAACATCTGCAATGGCGTGCAGCAGCTCCGCAAGTTTACGTTCCTTATACAGATCAAGGCCGTAATAGGTGAGCTCCTGGGCAATCAGGATAATCTCCTTCACTCCATTTCTCACCAGGCCTTTTGCTTCCGACACAATTTCTTCCATTGGTTTCGAAACATGTTTTCCGCGCATAAGCGGAATAGCGCAAAACGAACACGTGCGGTTGCATCCTTCCGAAATTTTCAAATATGCATAATGCTGTGGATTGATCATCAGCCGCTCACCGATGAGTTCATGTTTGTAATCAGCACCGAGTTTGTGCAGCAGCGATGGCAGCTCCATGGTACCGAAGTAGGCATCTACTTCAGGAATTTCTTTCTCAAGGTCCATTTTGTATCGTTCGCTCAGGCAACCGGTAACATATAATTTTTCGATGCCTCCTTCATTTTTAATAGCCGCATATTCAAGAATCGTATTAACGGATTCTTCTTTGGCACGGTCAATAAATCCGCAGGTATTGATAATTACAATATCGCTTTCGGTATTTTCCTTTTCATGTGTTACCTCAAATGCATTGGCACGCAATTGTCCCATCATTACTTCGCTGTCCACTAAGTTCTTCGAACAGCCCAGAGTGATCACATTAACAGTTGGTTTGCTGGTTGATTTTGTGCGCATTGCTTTTTATGATCAATATTCAATTACCCTTAAAAATTTTAAACTGCTTGCTGAAACTCATTAGCAGTACTGGCTTCAGTATTCACCATTCCCTATTGACTGTTCACCTCTCACTTCTCATCAAACAGTGAATCCACAAATTCATTACGGTTAAAAACCTGTAACTGATTTATTTTTTCCCCAACACCGATATACTTCACCGGAATTTTAAACTGGTCCGCTATGCCAATCACCACACCACCTTTGGCAGTACCATCCAATTTTGTAAGTGCGATGGCCGTAACTTCTGTGACAGCAGTAAATTGTTTTGCCTGCTCAATGGCATTCTGCCCGGTAGATGCATCGAGTACCAGCAATACTTCATGCGGCGCATCGGGCATTACTTTTTGCATCACCCGTTTGATTTTTCCGAGCTCATTCATCAGGTTCACCTTATTGTGTAAACGACCTGCAGTGTCAATGATTATCACATCTGAATTACGGGTTACACCGGACTGCAAAGTATCGAATGCAACTGCAGCAGGGTCAGCACCGGTAGGTTGCTTCACTATAGCAACACCTGCGCGTTCACTCCAAATAGTTAACTGATCTACAGCGGCTGCGCGAAAAGTATCGGCAGCTCCAAGCAACACGCTTTTTCCCAGCTGCTTAAACTGATGAGCAAGTTTACCAATAGTTGTAGTTTTCCCGACTCCATTTACGCCTACCACCATAATGACGTATGGATGTTTATCAGCAGGAATAACAAAATCGTCTGTTGCTGTACCAGAAGATTCTGATAAGAGTTGAACGATCTCCTCTTTAAGAATGCGGTTAAGCTCTGAAGTATTTAAATATTTATCACGTGCCACCCGTTCTTCCAGTCGTTTAATGATTTTCACCGTGGTTTCCACACCAACGTCAGAGGCCACCAGCGCATCTTCCACATCGTCGAGTGCTTCGTCATCAACAGTCGCTTTTCCGGCTACGGCTTTCGCCATTTTAGCAAAAAAGCTTTCCTTGGTTTTTTCCAGCCCTTTGTCGAGGTCTTCCTTTTTCTCTTTGCTGAAAAAATTGAATAGTGCCATAGCTGTTGTTTGTGTTTTACCTGACGATAGACGGGTTATTTTAGTTTACTGACGGGCAACTTACCCGTCACAGTACAACAAAAAAAGCTCCTCCCAAAAAGAGAGAAGCTTTCGGAGTCCTGTTTGGCAAGGGTTATTGACCTGAAGTGGCCAGGAATTCCTTTACCTTGTCTTTGTGGATCATTTTCTCTTTGAAAACATAGGCGCCTGTTTTTTCAGAACGCTCAGAAACGATCACACGAACAAACGCCTTGGAAGCTGCCGACTGTGCGGCATCCTTTACCACCTTTGCGTTCTTGGATACTTTACCTGCATCTTTAGCCATGTTAGTGCTTATTTGATTTCTTTATGAATGGTGTATTTTTTCAGAATCGGATTGTATTTCTTCAACTCAATACGGTTCGGTGTATTCTTCTTGTTTTTGGTAGTGATGTACCTTGAAGTGCCCGGTGTGCCAGTGGTTTTATGCTCTGTGCATTCTAAAATCACCTGCACCCTGCTTTCTTTCTTTGCCATTGCTGCTTAGTTGCTATTGAATCTTGAAAATAATTGTTTCGGTTTTTTTATACAGCCGTTAAGGCGGTCTGAAAAGCCTATTTAGACAGCTACTCCTCTCTCTTTCATTTCCTTCAGCACTGCAGAAATACCTTTCTTATTAATGGTACGGATAGCACTGGTAGAAATCTTCAGTTCAATCCAGCGGTTTTCTTCGGGAATAAAGAACCTCTTTTTCTGCAGGTTGGGCATAAAACGACGGTTCGATTTGATGTTGGAATGGGACACTTTATGGCCGCTCATCGACTTCTTACCTGATACTTCACAAACTTTCGACATGGTGGTGAATTTGAAAATGGACGGCAAAGATAGCACAACTTTCCTTTTCTGCAAACATTGGGAGAGTTTAGGGTTTATAAGCAGGGCAACATGCATTACCCTGCTGCTGGTGGCTATTGGAATGTGTTTTTAGGTTGTTTTTATATGGTTGCATTTAGGTTACCAAATCAAGGTTGGGAATAAAAAGCTTTCTCTAAAAGTCAGGTTTGCAAAAATCCGCAATAACTGAGATCATTGGCAATAATTATCTGATGATATTAATCTGCTTTACCATTACCC
>JBDSEW010000321.1:0-4548 GCA_039919825.1 Chitinophagales bacterium
CTGGGGCCTTTAACCAGATAACCAAATCATCGTCCCAGGTATGTGTTGCATCAATGCAGACGGTTACAAGGCCGAAAGCAGTGTTAATCACATCGGGACTAACGCCGCTTACCTGTAAATTGTAATAGTTCAGCAATCCGTCATCCGTAATTATTCCGGTATCTCCTTCGAAAGTTTGTGCAGTAACCGAAACCGCGCTTAAAAGAAAAATTCCCTGTAGAAAAGCAATATTCAGTACTGAAGATATTCTATGAACCATGAAATAGGTTTGTTATTTTAAAAAAACATTTGTACATTATTAATTCCTGGTGACTCTAAAAAAACTAAGGACAAATTTATTCTATCACTACTTTTTGCACGCTGTTTTCCAGGCCATAAATAATTTCAACCAGGTAGTTTCCCGGTTTAACCTTGCTTACAGGCAATTGAACCACAGATACGGTTTCATTGTCCATTGAAAGCGTAATGACCACTTGTCCAAACATATTCAGCAAACGTACTTCTGAAACAGGAGCATTATTGACCGGAATGTTTATCACCTCATGAACAGGATTCGGATAGATTTGAAACTGACCAAAATCAGTTGGCCCAGTAAGCACCGTTCTTTGTACAAGCGTTGTAAATTTTTTCTGATCGGTGAATCCTGATTTTTTTATCCCATCCTCATCACACCAGGTTTGTAACCTCCAATCATATTTGGTTGCCGGTAGCAGCCCGGTAAGATTTTTTGAGCTCTTCGATCCTTTTACTGTTTTCTCCAGCCAAACTGATTCGCTGTTCTTTTTATACTGCAGCAAGTAGCTTTCTGCATTTACTACTCCAGCCCATTTTATTATGGCAGAATTAAAAGTAACATCTTTTGATTTCAGTGTTTTAAATGTAGCGCGCGGGCACGGGTCCCACACATATTTATGACTGCGGTAAGCAAGGATATTTTGTGAAGAAGCAAGTTTTAATTCCCATACAATGGTACCGGATGGTGTAACCTCCGTCATGCTTGGATTGGAAGCATTGCTTCTCCCGCCCCAGTTAATAAAAGTGTTCCCACTGTCTAAGCGCTGCACACTGCCCATGGAAGGATAGAAGAAAAAATACCCATCGCCAGGATGTTTGTAACTCCAAACAAGGCTTGCTGTTTTATTTACTTCGTCCAGTGCATATTCCTTGGCTGCAGTTACTGACGGCCAATGGTAATTACCATTGTCAAATAAGGTTACATTCCCGTTCGCAATACGGCGAATATCGTGCTGATAGGTAAAGGGCTCAGGTTCGTTGATAAAAGTAAACTCATTTTTCACACCGCCCATGCGCCATATAAATTCACCCGTGTTGCAGTCAATTTTTGTAACCTGGTCAAGATGCCGGTGTGAGGCGAGGATGTTTCCGTCGTTATCAATCTCTATTGCATTGGTATGCATGTAATCAATAAATCCATAGGTAAGATTGGCGTGCAAAGCTTCTGGTACTTCCACATGATCAAAGCCGCGCCATTCAAATACTAAATTGTGGCTGACATCAAATTCCTGTATCACCGAGCCTTTCACATTGCAGTTTTGGTTGTAGGAGGGATTGTAAACAGAAAGATCCATCACCTGGTATTCATTAGCAATGATCCATACATGTCCGTCAGGTAACACCTGGAATTCATGTTCATCAGCCTCATATCCGTTGGCAGGGTAATAGGTATCGATGATGTTGAAATTGGAATCCAGCAGATCATATCCACTGACATCTCCATTAAATACACCAAATAATCCCATTTTATTCTGGAGAAAATTTAATGGTGAAGAAACCTGTCGTGAAAAAATTGAATCGCCATCAGTGGTAACAGCATGATAACCTGCTAAACTATCCGTTTGAAAGCTGCCGCTGAAGGCATCAAAAAAAACATCTCCGGGGGAAGGATTGGTATTGGTGGGGATGTCAAACATTCCATCAATTTGTCGGGTATCATCTTCTTCTTCTGCAATTTCATTCATCCACATTTTTTTCTCTTCTTCCTCAATCACGTCTTTCAATTCTTTAAAATGCTGGTGTTCTTCCAGGGTATATTCACGATGTGTGCGAAAGTTGAATGAATAGTTACCCAATGATTGTCCCTGCATTGTTTGGAGGCCTTCCTTAATGACTACCGTCACCACTTCATTAAACTCAAAAACTTTTTCAGGCTGCAGCAAAATAGTCTTTCCATCATCTGCCAGCACCAGTTTAAAGGCATGAGGCCCACTAACTGTTCCTTCAATAGAGAACAACCCTTCTTTTAAGGAGGATGGCTCCAGTATGTTACCTTCCCGGATGATGATATTGTGTTCAGGATTGATCATGACAGCTCCGGGGCGCGGCGAGAGGTATTGAAATTGTGCGAATGAATATGGGAGATTGATAAGGCACAGTATGGTAAGTAGGAGGGTCGTCTTTTTTTTCATGAACAGGGCTTTGGGAGTTGAGGGAATGCACCGGAAAACTAACCAATTGTATTTAATGTGGGAAACGGACAGTATAAAGGGGTGCTTACCAAATTGTCGCTAAATGGAACCGTCATGCCTAATTGGGAAATACCGAAATAAATTCGGGATGACAGCTATAATTTTACGATATTTCCAACCATCAATGAGACAATTTTAATATGCACCCAGTATAAAGGAATATCTTTAAAGTGATAGCTACCTGCACCGATTAAGTGAAGTTTTTTATCCACAACAACTATTTCGTAATATCGCCCGAATAAAATAAAGTATGATGACTGCTGCCCAGCTTGCCTTCGACCGATTGCTTACTATTATGGATGAATTGCGGGAGCAATGTCCCTGGGACCGGAAACAAACCATCGCATCTCTTCGCCTGCTCACGATTGAAGAAACGTATGAGCTTGCCGATGCTATTGATGAAAATGACCTGAAGATGCTGAAAGAAGAAATCGGCGACGTGCTGTTGCACATGGTATTTTATTCCAAGATTGCATCTGAAAAAAAGGCCTTCGACATTACAGATGTGATCAATACTTTGTGTGATAAACTCATCCGGCGCCATCCGCATATTTATGGCGATCCTGACAATGAGGGGAAGCTCACCCAGGTAAATTCTGAAGCAGATGTGAAGCACAACTGGGAGCAGATCAAGATGAAAGAGCGGAAAAAATCGGTGCTGGAAGGAGTTCCGAAATCATTGCCGGCTGTTGTGAAAGCTTTCCGCATCCAGGACAAAGCCAAGCAAGTAGGATTTGAATGGGAAAATAAACAGGATGTGTGGAAAAAGGTAGAAGAAGAATTGGATGAGTTCCGGTATTATTCAAATCGTGAAAACCTTTCACCTTCAGAAAAAGAACGGATGGAGCAAGAGTTCGGTGATGTGTTGTTTTCGCTGATCAATTTTTCCCGATTTCTTGAAATCGATCCTGAGGCGGCATTGGAAAAAACAAATAAAAAATTCATTGCACGGTTCCGTATGATGGAGGAGATGGCTCTTGAACAAAAGCGTGCCTTAAAGGAAATGACTCTTGTTGAGATGGATGCTTTATGGAATAAGGCGAAGGAAGTGTACCGTTAAAGTAGCTGCCACATTGTTATATACTTAATTATAGGGGCGAAGCCGTTAAGAGTATCCATACCTGAGACCTGAAATCTAACCAAAACTATATCTCCCAATTAATCGGTTCCTTTCCCTCCTTCACCAGTAGCTCATTGGTTTTAGAAAAATGTTTGCAGCCAAAAAAACGGGTGACTGAAAATGGAGAAGGATGCGCTGCTTTTAAAATATGATGCCTGGTAGTATCAATCAATGCCAGTTTTTCCTGGGCAAATTTCCCCCATAATAAAAATACAATGCCTGAACTCTTTTCAGAAATGGTGCGGATCACCGCATCCGTGAAGGTTTCCCAACCCATATTGTGATGGGATGCCGGTTGATTGGCCCTTACCGTTAGCAGTGCATTTAACAATAACACTCCCTGCAGCGCCCATTTGGTAAGGTTGCCCGATTTTGAAATCGGAATGCCCAGGTCAGTATTCAGTTCTTTAAAAATGTTAACGAGAGAAGGTGGCGAAGCAACTGCGTCTGCCACCGAAAAACAAAGTCCATGCGCCTGGCCTGGTCCATGATAGGGATCCTGACCGATGATAACCACTTTTACCTTATCAAAAGGAGTAAGGTAAAAAGCATTAAATATTTGATGCCCCGGCGGATAAATCACCTGTCCATTGGATTTCTCTTCTACTAAAAACTGGCGCAGTGCAGCAAAGTAGGGCTGCTGAAATTCACCGTCCAGCAATTGTTTCCAGCTTTCTTCCATTTGAACTTCCACGCGGCTCATAAATAAAAAGGGTATGCGGGTGCGCGACAAATCTTTGTTTTTGTGGTCGGCGAGACGCCGACCACGCTCAGTACCTTCCCTATGACAGTCCATGGTTGGCGGAACGCCAACCATTGCTCGAGAAAACTGAATGATTTGTCCTACACCCGGGTATGCACAAAAATAAGGTACACTTTGCTTTTTCTATATCTTTGCGCTTCAATTAGCTGTGTGAAAGAGGAAAAAGTGACGGATTGTTG
>JBDSEW010000368.1:0-3011 GCA_039919825.1 Chitinophagales bacterium
ATGCAGATCATTTACTGCCTATCTCAAAAAATGATTTTGAATACCTGCACAAAAAGTTTGATAATGTAACTGAATTACCGGCCTTTCATCCGAATGAGGAAGTGATCTCGCTTTCGGGCAAGGGAGAATATATTTTATACCACGGAAATCTTGCTGTGGTGGAGAATAACCAGGCCGCACTTTTCCTCGTAAGTAAAATATTCCAAGATCTTGATTTGAAGCTGATCATTGCAGGATCTGATCCCTCAGCTATGCTGGTGGATGCGGTAAAGAAAAACAGGAATGTGGAATTGCGCATCAATCCTGGTGAAGTGGAGATGATGCGGCTGATCCGCAATGCACATATTAACCTGCTGCCTACTTTTCAAAATACCGGTACCAAATTAAAATTGCTGAATGCGCTTTTCAACGGTCGTTTTGCAGTAGTGAATTCACCCATGATCGAAAATACTGATCTCGAAGAGCTCTGTACGGTGAGAGATAAATCTGACGAAATAAAACAGGTATTAAAGGAATTGATGGAAGTTGAATTTGGAGCCGCAGATGTTGTCCGCAGAAAGGAGGTGTTGTTAAAATTGTATTCCAATGCGGCCAACGTTGAAAGACTGATGACTGTCTTATTCTCAGAAAGCCAGTAGCGTATTAAACCGATTCAAAAACAGAAGTGTCCAGCACCTTTCCATTTTCACATTTCAATGTGCGGGAAGGAAATTTCTGGATCGTCATAAAGTCATGCGATGCAATCAGTACAGCAGTATTTGATTCGCGGCTGATCTCCATCAGCAATCGCAGAATTTCATCAGAGGTGTCGGGATCGAGATTCCCGGTCGGCTCATCAGCAAGAATTAATGCAGGATGATTTAATAACGCCCTGGCAATTACCACACGTTGCTGTTCGCCTCCTGAAAGCTCATGCGGCATTTTAAATCCTTTTGTTTTTAAGCCTACCATCTCAAGTACTTCAGTGATGCGGGCTTTCATTTTTTCCTTGTCGTTCCAACCGGTGGCATGCAACACAAAACTGAGGTTTGCATCAATCGTGCGATCAGTGAGCAACTGAAAATCCTGGAAAACAATACCGAGATTTCTCCTGAGAAATGGGAGTTTTTTCCAGGTGATGGTTTTAAGATCATGTCCTGCTACAAATCCGCTTCCGCCAGCTAATGATAAATCACCGTACAACACTTTGAGCAGTGAGCTTTTTCCACTGCCGGTTTTACCAATCAGGTAAACAAATTCCCCCTTGTGAATGGTAAGATTAACATCGTTTAAGATCAATGTTTCCTGCTGGTAAATAATACCATTCCGAACTTCGATAATTACCTGATCTTCCATGACACTGCTTAATTTATTTTTTCAACCTGAACCTCACCCGGAGCTTCAGACTTCCAGTTTTTGAATTTTGCCGTACGGTAACTCAGCAATCACTTTTTTTACTGCTTCCTCTTTTTCTCCCAATCCGATTTTCTTTAAAGCCTCTTCCGGCCTGTCGGCACGAAAATAAGACAGTAACGTAAACTGATCGTCCCGTATTTGAACGTAATCGGGAATCTTCACTTTACCATGAATTTTGATAATGTACATCCTGCCCTTTAGGCGAATTTCGGGAAGAAGCACTGAATGAAAAAATCAAATGTCAGGAAGTTATCCCCAGACAGGTTTCAGGTATCAGGTTTCAGCGGCTGGCACCTGATAACCTTTTTTTAGTATCGGGCTTTATTCAGCATGCACTTGCGGCTGGAGAATTTCTTCCTTTGACTTCGGCTTTCTTTTGATGAACCATTGGAAGTTTTTCAGCTTGGATTCTTCCCTGGGAAACTGGCTTAATGGATAAAGGGTAGCATCGGGCTCCGTGAGAAAATAAATGCGATCTATTTTCCGGTCATTGGAGAAAAAAATAGTCATGTTGCTGCAAATCGCTTTGTTCACACCGATATATGCGTTGCTATCATCCTTTGCATAATAAATACTTTCCCCATTGCCCTGAACTTCCATACGTTCGAGCTGGCCTTCCTTAAAAAAACCAAACATGTCTTTCCCCTGTACCTGGTTGTATAAACCTGAATCGGATTCATTTACCGCCAATGCAGTTTGCAAAAGGTCCATTTTATAGAGCTTCTGATCTCTTAAATACATTCGCATGGTATCGGCACTCAGCTGGTTATCATCTACCCACAGAATCGGCTGATCGAACATTCTGAAAACAGAATCGCGGTAGCTGAAAGCAATAGAGTCGCATACTCCCTGCAAGTTGCTTTTGAAAATTTTTACGTGGTGATAAGCAAACAGGTTGCGGAAATTACCAATGGTGTCTTTATAAGAGTACAATGTATCAGCAGTAATAAACATAGAATCGTTGTCCATAACGATTATCACTACCGCATTCTTTAACGCGATTATACGATCACTGTTTTCATAGTATTGTGCAAAATTACCCCGCATCAATATGTTGTTCAGTGTATCAGCCCATCGGATGTTCGAACGTGCGTATCCGTATCCTTGCTTGCGCTGGAAGAAGATGGTGTCTGCTTTCAGCTGTTGTGTCCGGGTATCAAGCCGCGCATTTTTTTCGAATTGGGCAAGATCGAATTGCGTGTTGTAATACCCTCCCTCGCAATACACATTAAACGAATCGGAATGAATGGTAGTGGGGCTTACAAAATATGCTGTACGTGAGGCAGTATTAAACTTGAGGGTATCTGTGTTGAGTATATAATCCGGATGTGTGAGCTTTACATCCTGTTTAAAAAACATATCAGCAGTATTGGAATAATAGTATCCGTGGTTGCTGGTGAGTATGGCTTCATCACTTATCAGTTTTCCTCCTTTCAGATAAAAACCTACACGGGTATTTAAGTCGTAATCCAATTCCTCAGTGGTTAACACCATTCTTGAATCGGTGAGCTTTACCTTATTGTTCAGTTTTGCGGTCCTCAGGTTCCCATCATAGTGAAGTGTCTCTCCATAAATATTAATCGTATCGCCTTGCCGGATGCGAACATTTCCGAAAG
>JBDSEW010000411.1:0-6959 GCA_039919825.1 Chitinophagales bacterium
GTTCCAGGAAAACCGGCGTACTACCTTCAAGGTAATTTCAGATTCATTTATGATAGAATCAACTGCGCCGGAAGAAATTATTGTGGATCCGAAGTAATTTGCTTTCGCTAAAGCTATGGCAGATAAATCTCAGGTAGTTTGTTCTTAGTTAGGCTAATGTCATATAGGTCATATCTTCTGATTGCTGTTGAAAAGTTCGCGGTTGAATGATGGCAGCATCCGCAATAAATAGGGAGATTTGTTTCCGTTGTTTTAAAATAGTTTACTGCTTATATGAAAAATCCAATGAAAAGTTTTTTCCCGGTGATCCGTCGGGGAAAAATTCCGTCGATATCAAAAAATAAATACCTGATTGCTTCGGTCGCATTTTTATCGTGGATGCTCTTCTTTGACAATAATGACATCATTTCACAGGTGCAGTTGCGGATGAAGCTTTCTGAATACCGCAACAAGAAAGAATATTATGAGCAGAAAATCTCCGAAGTAAAAAAGGAGAAACAGGAGCTGCTAACCAATCAGCAGTCACTCGAAAAATTTGCACGCGAGCAGTATATGATGAAGAAAGATGACGAGGATTTATTTGTGATCGTGCCAGAGAAGAAATAGCAACGGCCTCCTTTCAGATACTCATTCTTAAGAATGCTTATCCGAAATTGTGATTCAATTTAATTGGTAAGCCGTATCCATTTTACCCCTTTTACTTGATAATAATTTGATGGAACAGGAGCATTTTGGTTTATAAAAACATGATTTCCCTTCCTGATAAGATCTTCAATAGTTTTTACATCCGGTAGCTCGCTATAACCGGTAAAATCAGAATAAAACATTAATTCAACAGGTCGCGGAGCATTAAATACAACTCCCATTTGTTCTCCTGTAATCAACTCCATATTTCTTAACTCCTTTGCCCATTCCGGATTGCGTTCTAAAATGGTAAATGGTTTTATTCTTTCGATGCAGTATCTGAGCGGAATAATAAACAAGAATATTATAATTGCCGCCGGTATCAGGATTGATCTTTTTTTATTAAAGACTTCCGTCAAATAGTCAATAAACAACGCTGTAATAATAAAAACAGCCGGTGCAGCAAACAGGGTATATGCTTCCATTTTTGTTTTTACAAATGAGAAAAACAGGATTGGTACGATTAACCAGATAAACAAGGCTCCATCTTTTAACGGGATCTTTTTTCTAAAAAAACCGATCAGGAACCAAATCACAGGAATGTAAATCAATTCTCCATAATTTATTCTCATCTGGTTAATATAATACAACCAGGTTCCACTATGTTCTCCCAATACTTCATTGATGTGTTTGAAATTGTAACCATATTCCAGGTGCGCTTCCGCCGGAAAAACCCGAAGGATATAAATCTGCCAGGGCAAAAAAACTACAGTAATTATCAGGAGCAGAATCATGAAATGAAAAACAATTTTAACCTTGCTAAACAGCTTTGCATCCACTACTACCAGTAGCCAAATGGGAAGTATGATCATTGCCGGCAACCATTTGCATAAAATGGCGATACCGGCAAAAACTCCACAAGCTGTATTATGAATCGTTTTTTTGGTTTGACAAAACCGGATAGCCTGATAAACAGAAAATAAAATAAAGCACATAAAGAAAATATCAGGATGGTCAGTGGGTGTTCTACCGGCTAAAAGTTCCAAAATGAGGCCGTTTACTGAAAATAAAAAAGCTGCGATCAATCCGATTCGTGTGTTTCCAAAATAGGTTGCTGTCTTGTAAACGATAAATATTCCAATCGTACTAAGCAAAATAGAAGGTAGTCTGAGGGCAATCTCATTTACTCCGAAAGTTTTCATACTTAAAGCAATCATCCACAGGGTGAAGGGTTGCTTATGAATCCAAATATGATTGGTTGTCCAGTTTGCCGCATCATAAGGCAATTTCGGGACCGCGTAAAGCATTGGCCTGAAGGGAAACTCCATCATATTCTTCGCGACCAGGGCATGGTAACGCTCATCCCACGAATGCAGGAAAAGATCTGATCCGGCATAAATTCTCAGTAAAAAGCCTGCTAAAACAATAAGTAATATGGAAAAGTCAGGTCTTCCTTTTCTGAACTGTAAAAACGCATTCACCCAGAAAATGAGACAGGCAAGAGTAGTGAGTATTCCAAATATAAGATTGTTCATTCCTTAACAGAATAAATATTGACCAATGGCAATTTCAATACCCACCATTAAATTTCCTGATCCCCCATTCCAACGCAAGCAAAAGCAAAATAGGAATAATCAGCCAGCGGAGGTTGATGAGTGGCTCTGTGCGTGTTGAACTATACAGCACCGGCTTAATATCCTGCTTGGCCCTGATCTCTTTGGCAAGGTCATTCCATTGCGAAGGATAAAATAATTTACCACCGGTCTTCTGGCTTAAAGAATAAAGCAATTGATGGTTGGCACGTGTTGTTTCAAATTCAAGTTGTGTGGGTGAAACAGTGAATGCACCGCTCGCATAAAAATCCTTCTTGTTGTAATTTACTTTGGCATTGTAGGTATAATTTCCTACCTGGAAATAACCAGCATTGAGTGTATACGCATTCATACTCTTGCTGAACACAAATGGAAATTCCTTTTCCTGGTCATCCTTTATCACAAGGGAAGCATCGGGTAAATTGATCAGCTCATTCGATTCATTGAGAAGCTCTGCACTAAAGATCACTGATTCATTCTCTGAAAAAATATGGTTGCTGCCGGCTTTCTGTTCCTTTTCAAGCCGCACACGAAACTGCCTTTCATCTGCTTTCACAGATAAATATTGAACCACAGAGGAAAGCAATGAATTGAATGCATCATGGTTACCGGTTTGTTCGTAATCATTGATGCGCCAGCGCCATAACCCTTCACCGGCAATCATTCCTGTGCGGCCATCAAGGTCCTGCTGGAAAAGAATCAAAGGAAACTTAGTGACTATCGATCCTATTTTCTGAACCATTAACGTAGCGGCTCCAGGAGAAACCCTGTAATCACCGAAGGGCGCAATTAAAGGAGGCCAGGAAGAGATCTTATTTTTCAGGTCTTCCGGAATATTGAACAAGGCAAACTCCCTGGAGAGTATCGGAAATGCGTCGCTGGTGGAACCATTAGCCCCCGCAAGATTGACAAGCGACTGAGAAACATTCAACAGCGCTCCGTTGGTTTGTGCACCCAGAATAAACAGGGTGGATCTCTTTTTGGCTTTGATGGCTTCGATAACTGGCTGAATAGCATTCGCTGAAGAAGGTAGCTGGTGAAGAATTATAAGGTTGTAGTCTTCAATCTTACCAGGAACCGTAGCTCCAAATGCAACCGTTACTTCATAATTTTTATTTGCCTCAATCGATTGCTTGATGGCTGCCACATCAGGATGAGCAGCATTGGCAAGGATGAGTATTTTTTCTTTTTTTTCAATCACCTCAATAAACACATCCTTTATGTTGTTTATTTCCGATGCCTCTCCTGCTACTTTCGCAAGTGTAATCCTGTAGTGATTAACACCTGGTGTTGCTGCTTTCAACAAAAATTCTGTGCTGCCGCTGAAATCATTTCCTTCAATGGAAATTGCTTTTTCATCGAGTTTATTTGCAGCTCCACCTGCTATCAAACTGATAGACATAGAAGTTTTTTCATTGGCACAAAACTGCGAACGCCATTCCGCTTTTAACGGGAAATAATCATCCAGGAACACGGTCCGGTTGTGTATGACACTGAGTAGTTGCAGGTCGCGCTTCACGGTAGTGTCACCCATTCCAATAGTATAAACGGGTACATTCATTGCTCCTTTCAGGTAAACAGGGTTGCTGCCCTCATTATAAATTCCATCGGTAGCAATGATAATGGCGCCAAGATTTTGATTCGTATACAAATTATCAATCTCATCCAGCGCAGCAGAGATGTTGGTGGTTTTATCACTGAATGAAAAATCAGGATCCTCCCGCAGCGAACTTCCGAATGAATAGGATTTCACTTCGTAGTCTTTAGAAAGGTCATTGATAAAGTGTGATGCTTGCTGTTTGTATTGCAGGGAATCTTCTTTTTTTTGATTCAGCATCACCGACGATGAATTGTCCTGCGCGAAAACCAGTATGGGTTTTTCAATTCGCGTAGAAAGCGTTCGAACCAGAGGAGATAAAAGAAGGAAGGCAATAAAGCTGATTGCTATCGCACGTATGATTGCGAGTACCCACAACCACTTTTTAAATGATTGGCCCAGATCTTTGAATTGCCAGTCGCGGTAGTAGAGAATAAAGGAAGCAATAACTCCTAATACGAGACACAGCAATAAGTACCATGATGGGTAAGTGAAGGTGAGATTCATGGTTGAGGGAACGATTGCATAAGGGGCAAATTGTTATACTGTGACATTGAGAAACTGCTAAATTGGTGAATGGTTACAATTAATGCGTTATGAACAGAATGTTTGTATAAAGTTACCGGCATCTACCAGCCACAATTAAACAGTTAATCAATTAAACAATTTAATTTTCAGGTATTCAACCCTCCACATACCGAAATAACCTGGCCATTAACATAGCTGGACAGGTCAGAAGCGAGGAAAAGCACCACCTTCGCCACTTCATCAGCGCCACCATAACGGCCCAATGGAATATTCTTCCTGAATTGTTCTTTCATTTCATCGCTGATGCCATGTGTCATGTCTGTTTCGATAAAACCGGGAGCGATGGCATTGCAGCGGATATTACGGGAACCCAATTCCTTGGCCAATGACTTGGTGAAACCAATCACACCTGCTTTTGAAGCTGCATAGTTGGTTTGTCCCGCATTGCCCGTCATTCCAACAATAGAGCTCAGGTTGATGATGGAACCGCCACGTTGTTTCATCATCGGCTTGCAAACATTTTTTGATATGTTGAAGATGGACTTCAGGTTGGTGGTCATCACATCATCCCATTGCTGTTCCGTCATCCGGAGAATCAGGTTATCACGGGTGATACCGGCATTGTTGACAACGATGTCGATCGTCTGGAATTCCATCAGCACATTGCCAATAAGCTTTTCTGCTTCTGAAAAAGAGGCCGCATCAGACTTATATCCGAGCGCCTTTACTCCGGTTGCATGAAGGGCATTTTCCAGTGACATTGCCTTTTCAGCAGAAGAAAGATAGGTGAATGCGATATTAGCGCCGTGCTCAGCGAGTTTTTTGGCGATGGCTTCTCCGATGCCACGTGAGGCGCCGGTGACGAGTGCGGTTTTTCCTTCTAATAGCTTCATCGTGCTGAGGTTTCTATTTTAAAAATTGAAATTAGTTTTTGATCCACTTCATGCATTTTAAACTGGTCTATTGATCCAAGATACCCTTTAATCAAAGGTTTTGCGACGGTTGAAATTTTATGAAGTACAATCATAGAATCTTGTTTCAAACCTGTATGGGAGTTACCTTTTAATAATACATCATTAGCTTGATTGCCTTTGACCTGCGACGTAATAAATGCAACTGTGACATCCGCAAGTGAAACGTATAAAACCAGGGCAGGTCTCAACTTCTGACCAGAAAAATCTGTAAATGGAAAAGGAATTATAACTATATCGCCCTTTTGCATACTTAACGATACAATACTTTGCAATCTTCAACTGAGTATGTTACTTCATCCTCAAGCAGGAAATCGTAAGTACCAGATGTTTGCATAAGCTGATGAATTCCTTCCTGAAGAGAAACTTCATCTTGTTTTCTCAATAAAAATTCTGTAAAGTCAGCTACCTGGCTTAGATGATTTTCATCAAGCTGGTTCATTTTTTCAGAAGTGGATTTTATTAATTCATCTTTCCTCATCAGCGGCTATTTTAGTAGCATTCAAAATTATCAAATTTTTACAAAATAATAATTTGATGATTTTCAGGGGATTTCAACTAAAACAGATACATCTAAGCCTTGGAGAGCGCCTTCGCCATCATCTCCCCAATTACCGCAGGGCTTTCTGCCACAGAAATACCGCATTCCCGCATGATCTTCATTTTGGCGATTGCTGTATCTTCTGTGCCTCCAACAATGGCTCCGGCATGACCCATGCGCCTGCCCGGAGGAGCTGTTTGACCGGCAATGAATCCAACTACCGGCTTTGTACCATTGGCTTTGATCCAGCGGGCAGCTTCAGCCTCCATGCCACCACCAATTTCACCAATCATCACGATTCCTTTCGTTTGCGGATCATTCATGAATAATTCTACCGCTTCACGCGTGGTGGTACCAATAATAGGATCACCTCCGATACCTATGGCAGAAGAAATGCCCAGGCCTGTTCTGCACACCTGGTCAGCAGCCTCATAAGTGAGGGTACCTGATTTTGAAACAATGCCTACTGTTCCCGGCTTAAAAACAAAACCCGGCATGATACCCACTTTTGCCTCACCCGGTGTAATCACTCCGGGACAGTTGGGGCCAATCAGTCTACAATCACGGTCTTTGATGAATTCCTTTGCCTTGATCATGTCCTGCGTTGGAATTCCTTCCGTAATACAAACAATCACCTTAATGCCCGCATCGGCAGCTTCCATGATGGCATCTGCAGCAAAGGCAGGTGGTACAAATATTATGGATACATTAGCGCCGGCTTGTTTTACGGCCTCATCAACCGTATTAAAGACAGGCCTTTCCAAATGCTGCTGGCCGCCTTTTCCCGGTGTAACACCACCTACCACATTCGTTCCATACTCAATCATCTGGGTGGCATGAAAAGTACCTTCCTGGCCGGTAAAGCCCTGTACAATCACTTTCGAAAGTTTATTGACTAATACGCTCATTTGAAAAGGTTAGTGGTTTAAAGTTATTTCTGGAATTATTCAGCGATAAGAGGTAAAAGAGAACCGGCAGGTGATTGTCAATGGCAGGCATCTTATTCCGGCTGGCACAAAGATAAAATTTGATTCCTCTTGTGGTACTTTGAATGTCATCTGGGTGTACGACAAATCATTTAGTTTTTTCAAGTACTGGTTGGCGTC
>JBDSEW010000448.1:0-4566 GCA_039919825.1 Chitinophagales bacterium
CAGAAAATCAAATAGAGACAAATAATCGAGTCCGCTGGTTTGCCTCGCATACATCCAGTTATCGATCATCATCCAAATCTGCCACGACAAAAGCCGGTATTGATCAGCATTTACAGGTTCAATCATCGAGCCCTGTAATACATTGAACTGGATGAGGCGCTCAATCTGCTGAACCTGCCATTGGATGTGCTCCTGGTGTTTTTGTTTAATGGAGGGATACGCTCTTAAAATTTCCAGCGTGTCAACATAAAAGAAAATATACTCTTTTTGAAGGTCAAATATTCTTTGCAACTGGAAGTTAACAGTTTCAATGGACGGTACAGCCCGGAATTCCTTTAAAACTACTTCCTCTTTTTTTTTTAACTGATCGTATAAGGTTTCAATAATGGCATCTTTATTTTTATAGTGATAGGCAAGATGGCCAACACTGATGGAGACTGAATCAGCAATATTTTGCAGGCGCACATTTACAAACCCATGTACATTGAATTGTTTTAATGCACCACTCAGGATGTATTCTTTGGTATATTTCATCAGGATCTACACAGTGTTTGCAAACGATACCAAGGATAGAGAGATTTTATAATATACTGACTCAAAAAACAAAAAATCAATTTATGCAGAGATTGAAATCCTTAATGCTTACTTCTAGAGTTCCTCTTTTGTCTTTAGCGGCCTGGCGTCTTACATAAAAGGCCGCCATTTCTGCTTTCTTCTCGCTATAGCAGGTAATGATTTTGCGAACGAGCAATTGCAATGGATTTTTATAGTTCGTGAAAGTGAGTGAAATTTCCCATGCGCCTTTACGGTATTCAATCCTGTCAATAACAGCCGTATCACCCAGCCAGCCATCATCCCTCAGGAAAAAGAGGTCCGGTTCACCTGCAGGTGTTTCCGTTAGCCGCTGGTTAGTGATAAAACTCAGCATTGCTTCATATGTTTTCGAATCCAACACCAGTTTTGAGTTGTAAAAATTCCTTCAAAAATAACAAAGACTAAGATTTCTGGAGGCATTATTTTTTTCCGATTCATTTCGACCAGCTGCGTTTCGACCCGCTTCGTTCCGATGCGTTTAAGTTCGGAATGCAGGTTAGCTACAGTTGACCATTCATATAACTAACGTGCGATTTTTCTATCCGCCCAGTCTGCATAATCAGCGAGGTGATAATATTGCTTGCTGCGGGAAAACCAATCCGAAATTCATGATTTATAATTGATGACAGAACTAAATCCGCGGTCTAAACCATACAGGATTGGACTCCTCTAAAATTGTAGTGAAAATGATGATTATTGTCTGGATATTTGACCAAAATAAAAAGCCCTGTAATCATTTACCAGGGCTGATCATCTATTGACAGGCTACTTCAACATCGTTATTGATTCATTCAGCGGATACTGGAATTACCTTCGCCAAGCAATACTCTATCCTTCGTGGCACAACTACCTTTATTGGTTGATCGCACTTTCTTTTTTTTGCTGGATGCTTGAGATCATTTTCCCCTGGCGCAAAAATCAACCCCTTATCCGGAAGGATTTCTGGCTGGATGGATTCTATATGTTCTTCAATTTTTTTATTTTTTCACTGATAGGTTACAATGCACTTTCAAATGTTGGTGTAAAGGCCTTTAATGATTTTATAGAGTTGTTTGGATGCCGAAATGTTGTGGCAATAGATATTCAGGCATTACCGGTTTGGGGGCAATTGTTGCTTTTGCTGGTAGTTAAGGATTTCATTGACTGGAATGTTCACCGGCTGCTACATAGAAATTCCAGGTTGTGGGAATTTCATAAAGTACATCACTCAGTGGAAGAAATGGGTTTTGCTGCGCATCTTCGCTATCACTGGATGGAAACCGTAGTGTACCGGACTATCGAATACATTCCGTTGGCAATGATTGGTTTTGGTATTAATGATTTCATTGTCGTTCATATTTTTACCATAGCTATCGGACATTTGAATCATTCCAACGTGAGTCTGCCACTTGGACCATTGAAGTACCTGTTCAACAGTTCGCAGATGCATATCTGGCACCATGCAAAAAATTTACCAGCACCTTATGGAGTCAATTTTGGATTAACTTTGAGTTGCTGGGATTATCTTTTCGGTACCGTGCACTGGCCAGGAAATGGCCGTGATGAACCACTTGGTTTCAAGCGCTCCGAATATTTCCCGAAAACATTTTTCACACAAACGATTCATCCATTTACAAAAAAACACGATACATGAAAAATCCGCTTCTTTTTGTTTTACTCCTCATCTCATTTGGTGCCTGCAGTCAGACTGCAACCACTTACAAGAATGCGGACAACAAGATGTTTACAGATAAAATGAAACAGGAGAATTCAGTTATTCTGGACGTGCGTACACCGGAGGAATATAAGGAAGGACATTTACCCGAAGCAGTGCTCATCAGTATCAGTGATCCGGAATTCGCCAGCAAGATCGATAAGCTGGATAAAGACAAAACCTACCTCGTTTATTGTGCAGCAGGCAAACGTTCGGCAAAAGCATCACAAATGATGTCTGATAAAGGATTCGAAGAAGTTTATAATCTGGACAAAGGATTCAGTCAATGGAATGGTGAAAGCGTGAAGTGAACTTCTATTGATGCTTATTAGCTCCAGATACTATCCAATTAAATTTAACCTGATAAAAAACACTGCTTGAACGAAAAAATTTCTACCGACAAAGCTCCGCAACCTGTAGGTCTTTACCCTCATGCAAGAAGAGCTGGTAACCTTCTTTTTCTCAGCGGCATTGGTCCGCGTGAAGCGGGCACTAATGACATTCCAGGCAATGAATATGATAGCAATGGAAAGCTGGTGAAATATGATATTGCAGCACAATGCCACGAAGTTTTTAAAAACATTCGGCTGGTGCTGGAAGCTTCAGGGAGCAGTTGGAGTCAACTGCTTGATGTTACCGTATTTCTTACGAACATGAAAGATGATTTCCCCACTTACAACAGGCTTTATGCAGACTATTTTAAAGAAAACCAACCCTGCAGGACAACGATTGAAATAAAATCGCTCCCTACTCTCATAGCCATTGAATTAAAATGTATTGCATTATTGGATTAACGGTTCATAACGACACTCCACATTCGGATTCATATTATTAAAAGCATGTCCAGCGAACAAGATTTTACGACAAACCTGATCGCTTCACTTTATAAGATAGCAGAAGAAAAAGTGATTGCGAAAGGAGAATTTCTAATCAGGGAAGGAGAGGTTGAAAGGAATCTTTATTTTATTGAGACGGGTGCTGTGCGGGCTTTTTATTTGTCTGAATTTGATGAACAAACTATCAGGTTAGGATATGCAGGTTCATTTATTAATTCACTGGCATCTTTCATAAAAGGTACCCCTTCAGAATTTTATATTGAAGCAATCAGGAAGACCAGGATTAAATCAATAACCAGGGAAAGCTTTCTATCTATTGTGAATGAGAATGAAGAGAGCCGGCAACAATATATTCGTTTGCTGGAGCTGCTGGTTACACAACTGATTGACAGGGAAATAGATTTACTCACTTTTTCTCCGGTAGAAAGACTGAATCGAGTGCTGCAAAGAAGTCCCCATTTATTCCAGCAAATACCTTTGAAATATATCGCTTCGTACCTGAGAATGAAACCAGAAACATTGAGCCGGATTCGAAATTCTTGATTTCAATCAATTTAATTGAAACCAGTGCTGGTGATATTTGCATAAAAAAATGCACATGAAAACTGAAGCAAACAAACTGATAGAAGACCTGCTGCAAATGACAGAAAGTTCGGGCAATGCAGCAAGAAAGTTTAAACAGCTTGAAATTGATCAATTAAATTTCAAGAGAAGCAATGAAGAATGGAGTATCCTGGAGTGCATCGAGCACCTGAATTTATACGGAGATTTTTACCTTCCTGAAATTGAAAAGCGAATTCTGGAAAGCAATAAAAAGGAGAAGTCACTGATTTTCAGATCCGGCATACTTGGAAATTACTTTGCCAACCTGATGAAAGTCGAAAATGGAAAGATCACAAAAATGAAAGCACCAAAAGATAAGAATCCCGCTAATTCGAAACTTTCGGTTACTACGATTGACCGGTTCTTAAAACAACAGGAAATGCTCAAATCATTACTTGTTCAGGCAAAGAATACGGACCTGGTTAAAACGAAAACGGCCATATCATTAACCAAATTCATCCGGTTAAGGCTTGGTGACACTTTCCGGTTTCTGATCTATCATACGGAGCGGCATATTTTTCAGGCTCAGCGTGTATTGCAGTAAGAAGAATTGATCTGAAATTAAGCAGGTGAAGCAGTATGGTTTTACAACCCAATCACTTCCCTGCTCACATTTCTTCCCCAGTTCTCTTTTTCTTCATCACTCCATAATTCAGGAAAGAACATGACCAACTGATTTTTGGGTGGCATGTACTCTTTCCAGTTGGTACCACCGGTTGCCGCAATTTCTTCGGGTTTGCGATCGAGATATCGTGCAGCAGTGCGGAAATGCACCAACGGCCATTCTACATTTGCCAGTTGATCAAGCCTGCGAAGCACTTCTTTCAATTCAGGATTGTT
>JBDSEW010000462.1:0-5274 GCA_039919825.1 Chitinophagales bacterium
TAAAATTAACAGCACAACTGAAATAACCAATTGCCGGAGACGAGGCTGCGGGTTAACTTTTTCACTTCTATTTATTAGCATCAAAAATAACAGCACAGAAGGAATCAATGGAATGATATAGATAAACTGAATCTTGGAATAGTATGAACCAGCAAGAAATACAGAAGCCAGGATAAGTTGAAAATTATTTTGAAATTTATTTTCGATAAACAAATACAGATAAAAAACACCTGCAAGAATAAATGCTGTGGAAAGCATTTCACTGAGACTGAAATGGCTGTACTGGAAAACATAATATTGCAGCAAAGTCGTAATCGCAGCTATGGTGATAGCCGATCTGAAATGGAAATTCTTTGCAGTAAGAAATATCAAACAGAAAATCAATACCAGAATGGTACTTCTTGCTACAATAAGATGTGTTCCGAATAGTTTCAGTGGAACAAAAAGAATTGCATTAAACAATGGATTCTTTACAAGGTTATCACATTCCCAAAAATCAAGATAGCCGTGATTTATAAAATTTCTAAGCTGACTGGTATTTAACCCTTCATCTGTAAATGCATCCCGGCTACTGGAAAGATGCAGATCGGGATCGGCATTTAAAAAGGGGAGGTGAAGCAGGAGCACTCCGAATAACAGTATGAGGCAAATACGATTAAATTTCTTTTTCTCCATTATCGCTGTTTATGTTCCTTTGATTCAGGAGAAAAATTACCAGTGAGGACGGACCAATTGTAGGGCTTGAATACAATGCTCCATAATTGACCTTGGGGAAGGTGAAAGTGATGGATCAGCAGGTTGGTGATGCCTGCGCAGCCACCGAAGTCGCCACAATACCAATTAAATAGTGAAGGTATGGACGCGGCAGTCTGCTCAAAATTTAAAGTTACCTCCTGGTCTAAATAGGACCACTTTGCCTTATCCAGTTGTTCAGCTATTTTAATCGGGACATAGGAGAAAATAACAGGACAACTTGCCGCTCCACAATATAAAGCAAAATGTATTCTGAAATCCAAAGGCAAACGAAGTTTTTTTTCAAGAGTGCTTATTGATAATTTATGAAAGTATCCCAGGCTCCTCCATACGGATGAATTCCGCAGCATACCATGTTCTACATCATTCAATGAAAGCAAATTGCCGGATACATTGATACTCTTCCTGTCAAAAAAATGTATTCTTTTCCGCCAGTTTGAAAAGTCAGGATATTGCTGACCGATAAGGATTTGAACAAACGCGTTGTAAAGATTCAGCCATAAGGCCATCCGGCTATTTTTATCAGCTAATTCTGCTGTCAGCGTACTTCCAGGGTTCTCACTAAGTTTTTTTACAAGATGATCAAATGACTGGTTGGCCTTTATGGCAAATAATAAATGCTGAGAAAGAATTACTGCAGTCATCGGCGCTGTGATCAGGAGATTGGATTTCAGTTGATCAATGTAAGGACTTCAAAACGTCCGCAACCTTTTGCAACATTACGTCGTCCACATCAAGATGCGTAACCATCCGCACCTGATTTTTCCCTATTGGAATGGCCAGGATTTCATGTTCTTTTAGTATTTGCACAAATTTATCTGACGTATGCCCGTTGTGCAGTTTAAAAATGAGAATATTAGTTTCAACAGGCATTAACCATTCAATATATGGAGCTGCCGATAACACATTGCCTATTTCTTTTGCTCTTCTATGGTCGTCTTTTAACCGATTGATGTGATGGTCAAATGCATAAATTCCGGCCGCAGCCAGAATGCCTGCCTGTCGCATGCCACCTCCAAATATCTTGCGGTATTTCCTGGCACGTTTAATAAATTCTTTGTTTGATAAAAGGAGAGAGCCCACAGGGCAACCCAGTCCTTTAGATAAGCAACACGAAACAGAATCGAAATGCTTGCCGACTTCACTTGCGTTGACATTTAATTCCACCAATGCATTAAAAATACGTGCACCATCGAGGTGAATTTTCAATCCTGAAGCATGTGCCGCATCGCTCAATGCAATCATCTCTTCCAATGTATAATAGCTTCCACCACCACGGTTTGCAGTATTTTCAATACTCACCAGGCGTGTTGTTGCACTGTGATCATTTATAGGATTTACATTGTCGGATATATCAATGGGCTTTATCCTTCCCCTATCGCCGTTGATCAGCCGGACAGAGCAACCTGAATGAAATGCAATGCCCCCTGCTTCATAATAGTAAACGTGGTTCGATCGCTCGATGATTACTTCATCACCTGGTTGTGTATGAGTTTTTACGGCTACCTGGTTGGTCATCGTTCCTGATGGACAGTAGAGTGCTGCTTCCATTCCAAATAGTGCAGCAGCTTTAGCTTCCAACGCATTGATGGTAGGATCATCTCCAAAAACATCATCGCCAACCGGCGCACTCATCATAGCTTCCAGCATTGGTTGGGTAGGACGGGTTACGGTGTCGCTTCTGAGGTCTATCATGGGTTAATGGTGAGTGGTGGGTAATGAGTAGTGAGTGAGTAGTGAGTATTTGAGTATTGAACAGTCTGGAGTAAACCTTGATAATTAATAAAAGATGAATTAAGAAGTTCATATTCTTGAAATTCATTTTTCATGCATGATGCAAGAGTTTATCAATAAAGTCCAATCCCAAAGAAGGTTTTAAAAGAAAAGTATAGAGGACACCGAAAACAGCTCCGTAAAAGTGGGCATCGTGATTAATATTGTCACCTCCCTGCCTGGCCATGTACCACGAATATCCAAGATAAAGTACCCCCATCACAATGCCAGGTAACGGAAGAAAATAGAAATAGATAGTGCCTAACGGGTTAAGAAAAACGAACGCAAACAGAACTGCAGATACTGCCCCAGATGCACCTAAACTGTTGTACCAGGAGTGATCCTTATGTTTGATATAAGTTGGCAGATCTGATATAAGCAAGCCGCCGATGTAGAGGATGATAAAGTACCAGGTCGACTTTGCACCGAAGCCAAAATCGTAATAGGCTTTCACAACCGGTGCGAAGGAATAAAAGACAAGCATGTTAAACAGCAGGTGCATCCAGTTTGCATGTATGAAACCGGAAGTGATAAAACGATACCATTGATTACCATGCTTAACAGCATAGGGATTCATCACCCATCGGTTCATAAGATCGGTTGACTGAAAAGCAGCAATGGATGCAGCCACGGTAACCAGAATGATAATAATGGTGATGTCGAAACCCATTCGTTGATTTTAGTTCGTAAAGATGAAAAGATATATTGATTCCGTAAAAACCCCGATGATGCTTTAAAACACTCTCAGACTTTAGTTATCGGATTATTGACGATATAGACTGTAAAGACTTGGTATATAAACCAATGTTCTTTACCACTCTGGATAACGTGATTACTTATTCCTTTAAACTATTGCAATTAAACGGTTCCTTTTTTCTTTCCCTTTTTTACCGGATGAATCAGGTTCAAAATAGGAGCAGCTATGCGCTGCAGTAAAGTAGGATCTCCTTTTCCCGCAATTTTCTTTTTTGCGGCAGGTTTGGCAGGTTTTGCTTTTTTCACAGATGGAGCAGGACTAGCCTTCGCAGTTGGAGCAGGACTGGCTTTTTTAACAGCAACAGCTTTTTTCCTGGCAGGAGCATCACTTTTGGCGACAGCCTTTTTAACCGGCTTAACATTCTTTTTAGTTGGCATGTAGTTTTGTTTTCAAAAAATAAAAGTAGTACTAAATAAATGATTGAATTAAGCGGACTTGATGAGGGCATCAGGAAAACTAAATAAATTACGGGTTGTAACTTCATCCTTTAATAAAAATAACGGCTTCAGCTTTCTAAAAAATACTGACATGAAAACCTGGTCATTCATTTCCCTTTTTCTCTTATCATCCATCTGTTCATACTCGCAACAATTCTATGCTGATCCTTTTGCTCATACGTTCTCCATCGTTGCCCGTGATCCGGTAACCGGTGAAATGGGAGTGGCTGTTCAGTCTCACTGGTTTTCAGTGGGAACGGTTGTAAGCTGGGCAGAGGCAGGAGTGGGCGCTATTGCCACACAGTCATTTGTAAATCCTGCATTTGGACAGGAAGGGTTGCAACTGCTGAAAGAAGGAAAAACTGCAAAGGAAGTACTGGATATTTTGATCAGCGAGGATGAAGGAAGAACTGTTCGCCAATTAGCAATATTGGATGCAATGGGAAGTACAGCGGCTTATACCGGTGAGAAATGTATACCTGAAGCAGGTCACATTTCTGGTGAAAATTTTTCTGTTCAGGCAAACCTGATGTTGAATGACAAGGTATGGCCAGCTATGGCTGCAGCATTCCAGAAAGCACAGGGTCCCCTTGCTGAAAAAATGATCGCTGCGCTGGAGGCCGCACAGGAGGTCGGCGGTGATATAAGGGGTAAGCAAAGTGCCGCTATTCTGGTGGTGAAAGCGCTTGCGACGGGAAAACTTTGGGAAGACAGAGAGATTGATTTACAAGTCGCAGATCATACTGAGCCGATCGGGGAATTAAAAAGGTTGTTGCAGGTTCATCGTGCGTATGAACATATGAATGCAGGTGATCTTGCTGTTGAAAAGAATGATATGCCGCTTGCAATGAAGGAATATGCTGCTGCGGAAAACTTGTTTCCTGAGAATGCTGAAATGAAGTTCTGGCATGCGGTAACGATGGTGAACAATGGAATGACCAACGAATCATTGCCATTATTTAAAACTGTTTTTGCGGAAGATAAAAACTGGAAGCTGCTGATTCCGAGGCTAAGGAAAGTCGGGCAGTTGAATTGCGATGATAAAATAGAAATAATGATTTTAAGCCAGTGATCGTTCAGTGATGGTACTTTTCATTTCTAAGGATGGTGAATGCTCGGTAGAGTTGTTCGGCCAGGAATACTTTGGCTATCTGGTGAGGCAAGGTCATTTTTGAAAGTGCAATTTTTTCATTGCACCTGCTATAAACGGATTCATCAAAACCGTATGCGCCTCCAATCACAAAAGTTATTGACTGGGTTGAAGCATTCATCTTTGCGGTGATAAAATCTGCAAGCTGAACAGAACTCATCTCCTTACCCCTTTCATCCAGCAATACCAGTATTTCTTTCTCACTTATTTTTTTCAGCAGCAGTTCTCCATCAGATTTCTTTTGAGCTGGTTCTGTTGCATTCTTTACGGGCTTAAGATTTATAAATTCAAAAGAAGTGTAGTGCTTCAGTCTTTTAATGTATCCTGAAAAAAGGGCGTGAGCATGTTCATCTTCTTCCCTGGAGATGGTGATTACCTTAATTTTCATACGCGTGAAGATATAT
>JBDSEW010000024.1:0-7602 GCA_039919825.1 Chitinophagales bacterium
GATCACCTGCACATCCGTGGACTTTTCCTGGCCGCATTTATAAATTTTTATCAGGTTACCACCAGCAGATTCCTGACCAATCTTTACTTTCTTAAAAGTAATCAGTCCATTCCCATTGCTGCTTGGATGATAAGTGAATGATTTTGACTGGATCATCGTGTTGCCTTCCCAATTCTCCATGCAAATAATCGCTCCATCAGTAATGTCAACAAATTGTTGCAAACGCCGTGGGGTAATATCTGCCTTTACATATTTCGGTAAACCACCGAAGGGAAACCAGGTACTGTCATTGAGCAAAAACTGTTTAGCATAGACTAGAGTTTGCCAGCTATCAACGGTTTCAGCAATTGTACTGTCCACCCAGTTAAGCACCCCATTCACTGAACCTACTGTATCGCCATCATAATAAGGGGGTTGGGGGTTGGTTACATCACCAGGATCATCATTCATGTTGCAATTGGAAAAAGCAGGATAAGAAAGTTTGGTGCTGAAACGCAGCAACTCTTCAAGAGGAAGATCTGGTATTGCATGGTTTCCTCCCTTGTGTGCGCGCAAATCCCAATAATAATAGCCACCAGATTTAAACTGATTCACGGATTTATAAAAGGGTATTTTTTCTTCCCAGCAGGTTACATTATCTGCCTTTCCCGAAGTAAGAAACATAACAGGCAATGACCTGTATTTGTTATCTTTCATCAGGGTATTATAGTTTGCAAAATCCCAGATCTTATAATTGCCAGTTCCATTGATTTTAGGAAAATCGGTACTGAGATTAGTAGCCAGCGTTCCTAAAAAAATTTCTGCCCTGTGCCTGGTTGAGCCATCAATGTTCCATTTGCAGGTGGGATTATCATCGTTAAGGTATTCTGCATTCAATTTTGCATTCACCACGTCGCAGGCTGCAATCCTATCGGGATACAGGTATGCCAGTTCCAATGCGCCTGTACACCCGCTGGAACTTCCATGAACACTGATCCTGCTTGGATCAATAACATCCTTGTATTCTTCGAGGAACCAGTCAAGTGTCCAAATTACACGGGCTACCGTGTAGGTTTTATCAATGCCGGTAGTGGGTGGGGGAGTATTTTCGTCTGCATTATAGACATCAAAATTTTCATTATACCCAATCCATTTGGTATTCTCACCAGCAACAGGATCCCAGCTAAAATTGGGTATAACATCTTCCAGGGATACTTTGTACATCCCATTGATATTTTTGTTATTGCTGTTTTCGTAGGAGTTTCCACCACCTCCAAAAAAGAAGAAGGTAGCAGCCTTCTTTTCAGTGGTGACATAATCATCAGGAATAACTCCAAAATTATAAACCAGGCAACCCTCATTTCCTGTGGACGGTGTATACTGCGTTTTTACGTTACCACCAAAAAAGGCAAATGCATCATACAGCATGTCGGGTTTATCGGGAAGAGGAATGTCATTGATCTGCAAAATGGGCTTCACAGGCTCTACCTTTTCATAGACACCCGTTAGCAACGAATTGGATCCGGGAACAACCTTCCTGTTTTCCACAGTACTGCCCTGGGGGGTAATTGAATCAGAGGTAACTACATAATAAGCTGTTTTTTGCTTGTTACAGGTAGCTACAAACAAACCCTTGCTTGCATCTAAAGAATCCAGCGGATCACGATTGATTACAAGGTATCGGTTTGGATGATCGGGGTCACTCCCTCCATCAGTTCCGATGTCCAGGAAATAGTTGAGAGAAAAATCATGGGGTACTTTACCGGAATAAAAAGAACTGTCAATATTATTATTGGTTATTGGATGATCAAAGCGATAAATGTAATAGAAGCCGGTGTAGGCCGGTATTACATTCCAAACTATAAAAGTTTGACCGTTTCTATAGCTCGCTGATATGCCAGTGATGGTAGTTGCACCTGCCAGCTTGGAAAACAGAAGCAGGGCAATAAATATGAGTAAAATCCTTCTCATGAGTATTTTATTTTTTTGCTAAAGTATAAAGAAAGTAGAAATTTATTGGAGTGGCTGATAAGATTTTATCAGAAAATAGGCATTTTGAAAATGAGCTGGAAACGGGACTCGAACCCGCGACCCTTAGCTTGGGAAGCTAATGCTCTACCAACTGAGCTACTCCCGCTTCTTAACAGGATAATTTACCGGATCTGAATTCAATTTGGTGAAATACCTGGTTCCTGTGACTTTAAAAAAATTACTTGGTGAAATTTGCTGCTACCAGCAATTCTTTAGATCCTGCAGTATATTTATAAAAACCCTGACCACTCTTAATTCCCAGTTTACCTGCGGTTACCATATTAACCAATAACGGGCAGGGGGCATATTTTTGATTCCCGAAACCGTCATGCAACACCTGCATAATCGAGAGACAAACGTCCAGCCCGATGAAATCTGCTAATTGCAAAGGCCCCATCGGATGTGCCATTCCCAGTTTCATAACCGTATCGATTTCTTCAACACCCGCAACACGCTCATAAAGTGAATAGATTGCTTCGTTTATCATTGGCATGAGTATCCTGTTTGCTACAAAGCCGGGATAATCATTTACTTCTACCGGCATTTTTTCCAGCTTTCGCGAGAGTTCCATTACGGTTCGAGTAGTTTCATCCGAGGTGGAGTAACCACGAATAACTTCCACCAGCTTCATGACCGGCACAGGATTCATAAAATGCATCCCAATCACTTTTTCGGGGCGTTTTGTGCCTGCTGCAATCCGGGTGATTGAAATGGATGAGGTG
This sequence comes from Chitinophagales bacterium, assembly GCA_039919825.1. Classification (GTDB taxonomy): domain Bacteria; phylum Bacteroidota; class Bacteroidia; order Chitinophagales; family UBA10324; genus JACCZZ01. Next base: position 2,733 of record JBDSEW010000024.1, read on the forward strand.
TTGGACGCCAGGATCGCCTCTGTTTTGGTATGCTGATCCAATTGAGCAAATATTTTCAATTTGAGGTCGGCATTTTCAGTAGCTGCTTCTACCACAAGATCGGCATCTGTAATACCCTTAGCAATATCTGTTGCAGTTATGATGCGTGCAAGTGCATCCATTTTATCCTGTTCAGTAATGGAAGTTTTTGAAACCATTCTATCCAGGTTTTTACCAATCGTAGCCAAAGCTTTGTCGAGCGCCGGTTGATATACATCTATAAGACTCACATCAAATCCCTTCATGGCAAAAAGATGGCAGATGCCATTGCCCATAGTACCTGCTCCAATCACGGCAATTTTATTCATAGTTCATTAATTCTTTAATAGATGATCATTACCTGAGTAGTTAACGAATGGTTCCTGGTATTTGCTACACAAACCAGGTAAGGTCCCGCCGGCCAATCCTTCACGGAAATTACACGGTCGAAACCTCCTTCGTTTAGTTTTTCGCGCAACACGGTAGAACCGTAAAGATTATAAATTTCAAGAAGATTGTCTGATTCTGTGGTTGCGATGGAAATGGTAACAGATTCATCGGCAGGATTGGGAAAAATATGCAAACCAGCACCCGTCAAACCAATAATAGGTGGTATTGCCAGTACCTGGCAGGGACCGTTTGGAAAAGTACTTATTGAATCTACCTTGTCGTAATCATATATCCCAAAAGCGTACTCTCCTTTTTCTGCATGGTTCACTGTGAAATATCCGCGCTTATCGGTATGTGATCCTGTGAAATTCTGAACCACGTCTGTCAGTACGTTCCAATCATATTTTGTTGATAAACGATGTAGTACCACGAGGCTGTCCTCGACATTCGTGATTAAATTATTGTCAAGAAAGCCTCCTGAACTGAAGGTACTGCCATCATAATGGATGACTGCGGAAGCATCCAGGCCTGATGGAATAATGCCATCGATTTTCCAATAGTGATAATCTGAAATATGCAATCCTGCCACAAGAACTTTAAACGGATCTGGTGGAGCATAGTTGTGTTCAATCCGTATGAAGGCAGAATCCGTCAGGGCACTTACATTAAGAGTAATTCCTCCATTTGAAAAGGTATGCAGTCCGGTAGCTTTAACTGTTTTCATTCCGGAAGTAATTGCATCGGATATTTTTTCTGCAAGGTCCAGGCCTGCATAATCTGGTTGGAAGGAAAGCAATGTGCTGTAAATTCCGCACTGACCGTTCATCACAATACTTTGCACGGAAATATTCCAGTTTTGATCCTTAAAAGTAATTTCCAGTGGAACCTGCTGGTAAAAGTGTGGTGCATGATCGAGTTTTTGCCTGATAAAAACATTCACCGCAAATTGACTTCCATTTGGTGACACCTGCATCGAATCAATTGAAAATTGTGGAAATCCCGGATTGAAAATCCAGTCATTAAAAAAATCGTAAAGATTGATACCGGAACAATCTGTAAGGAAGTCACGAAGATCTTCGCTGCTTGCGTCACTGAATGCGTATTCGTCCAGGTAATTGGTCATACAATGAAAAAACAATGAATCTCCCATGTAACCACGAAGGGTATGTACCATATCAGCACCTTTATCGTACACGGTAGTTCCGTAAGTATAATCATGAGATACACCTGAAACAGCCAGGTATTGTCCATCTCCTGCAGAAGTATGTGCATAATGAATTACCTCTGCATGATTATCAGCAATAGAAAGGTCATAGGTAGCTTTTCCGTAAACGAATTCTTCAAAAAGCCGCTCGCAATAGGCGGCCCAGCCTTCATTCAACCACATGTCTTCAGCAGTCCTGCAGGTAACGAGATCTCCAAACCAATGGTGAGAAAGTTCATGAACATAAAAACTTTCCCAGTTAAGTGTTCCATCTGCCATAAAAACAGGATAGGCAATATTGGTTGCATGCTCCATGGCACCGCTTGAAAATGGCACCAACGAGTAACCTACCTTATTCCAGCGATAAGGGCCAAAAGAGTTTTCAAAAATCGATAGGGCATCTATTAAATGAGCAAAAGAGTTTTTCATTTTGACGGTGTCAGACCCAATTGCCCCCAACTGAACAGGAATGGAACCTGCTATGCCATTGTATTCAAAATAAGCAGGTGAATAATTTCCTATTGCAACACAGGCAAGGTAAGTGGGAATGGTTTCCATCAGCACCCAGTCCCAGGTTTTTGTACCATTACCATTATCGGCTGATCCGGTTAATTCACCATTGCATAAAGCCATTTTTGTACTGGCTGTAGTAATAGAAAAATGATACGTGCTTCTTTCAATAAAATTATCAAAACAGGGAAACCAAACCCGGCCGTATGCATGTGGATCGGCACCAAAGCCCACTCCGAGATTGTATGCATACTCACCCGAAAAGTAAAAACCACCCCAACCGGTCGCATCTATTTCAGGAACCCCGTGATAGTAGACCGTGATATCTGAAGAATCACCAGTATTAAGTTCCTGTGAAAGATTGACCCTTAAAAGAAGGTTATTCGAGTAGGAAAAAGTTAATGGCTCACTATTTTGCGTAACTGAATCAACGGTGAGATCAAGCAGATCGAGATCTAAAAATGAGGTGTTGTCTATTTTTGAACGAAAAGTAATCGTACAATTTCCTTTGATAATCTTGCTTACAAAATCAGTGATGGAGAGATCGATATGATAATCGAGAATGTCGATGTAGTCGCTTCTTGAATTATCTGCACGAATACCGGATTCTTTATAAGAAGAAATTCTTTCAAGCGTGGAAATCAGTGATCGTTTATTTTGGATCATTGAATTTTCCTGGGCATGAGTTGTTAACCCAAAGAAAACGGAGGTGAATAGCAGGATAAAACAAGTTGGAAGAGTATAGGTAAGCTTCATCGGGAAGAGCGGTTGGGGCGAACAAATTCTAAAGTTACTTTAACAAGCTGTCAATACTGTTCATTTTCATTTGGAAAATTTATGACTTTAACATCATCAATGTATTTTGATACAGCACCTTTTATCTCGTCGAACAGATTCAAATACCTGCGCAAAAAACGGGGTTTAAATTCCTTATTGATGCCCAGCATATCATGAATTACCAGCACCTGTCCGTCAACCTTATTGCCTGCTCCAATACCGATTACGGGTATTTTTATGGAAGCCGCTACCTCTGCTGCCAAAACTGCTGGAATTTTCTCCAATACTATAGAAAAGCAACCGGCCTGTTGCAGAAACAAAGCATCTTCGCGTAAGCGTTGTGCTTCTTCTTCTTCCTGTGCACGCACTACATAAGTTCCGAATTTATAAATGGACTGGGGAGTCAATCCTAAATGGCCCATTACCGGAACTCCTGCAGATACAATACGCTCTACCGAATCTTTCACTTCTCTCCCGCCTTCAAGCTTGACAGCATGCGCACCCGATTCTTTCATAATCCGAATAGCGGAATTAAGCGCCTCCTTGGAATTTCCCTGGTAAGATCCAAAAGGCAAATCCACCACCACCAAAGCACGGCTGATACCCCGAACTACAGACGATGCATGATAGATCATCTGATCCAACGTGATGGGCAGTGTGGTTTCATGCCCGGCCATAACATTGGAAGCAGAATCACCAACCAGGATCACATCAATACCTGCAGCATCTACAATTTTTGCAAATGAATAATCATAAGAAGTAAGCATTGATATTTTGACACCTTCTTCTTTCATCTCACGCAAGGTATGCGTGGTAATTTTTTTTGCACTTCTAAAGTCAGTCATGGATGGTATGATGAGCGATCTAAATCAGGTTAAGCGCTGCAAGGTATGAATTGAACAGGTTAATTTTGCACCCTGTATGTTATAGGGTAATCCTGATATTGTTTGTCATGAAAACTTCAAAATTAACCCTTCATTTTAGATTGAAAACAACAATCAGAAGTTATTCATATTTTTGCCGGCATGAAGCGTTTCCTTTTAGCAGCCACCGTACTATCCACCCTCCTTTATTCCTGTAAAACTGATTTCGATGTAACTTCTGATTGGGAAGACATTGCTATTGTGTATGGGTTACTCGATCCTACCGATTCTGCACAATACATCAAGATCAACAAAGCATTTTTAGATAAATCGGTCAGTGCTTTGGTGATAGCTCAAAATCCGGATTCCCTGTATTACCAGAACATCACGGTGCAATTGCAGCAATTTCAGAATAATGTGCTGAAGAAAACCATTGACCTCGTAAAAGTGGATGGCAACCTCGAAGGATTTGTAAAGGACACAGGCATTTTCGCCAATTCACCGAATTTCCTTTATAAAACAAATGAACTGCTGGATCAAAACAGCAGCTATCATTTATCAATCACCGAATATGACAACGGTAAGGTGATAAGCGCAGTTACAGAGATCATCAATGACTTTGCTGTTCTGAGGCCAACTTCCTCTCAAAAAGTAAATTTTTTCCCGGGTGATAATTATAATGGTCAATTTGTTTCTGCAAAAGATGGAAAGATATACGGGCTCATTATTCGTTTCTACTATCGTGAAGTGAATTCCTTGGATACTTCCATTTTTGCCGATAAATACATTGATTGGGAGATTTTTACCAATAAGCGATCCAACAGTACGGCAGGCGGCCAGACCATGGATTATGACATTGCCGGTGATGGATTTTATTCCTATGTAAATTCCAAATTGCAGGAAGATGTTTCTATTTACAGGGAGGCACAGCACTTTGATTTTATGTTTTCTGTAGGTGGTGAAACACTGGATACCTATAACCAGGTAGCCATTGCCCAGCAGGGACTAACCTCAGGCAATATTCAACCGGAATATACCAATATAGAAAATGGACTTGGCCTGTTTTCAGCTAGGTTTTATAAGACCATTTTTAAAGTTCCCATCGATG
>JBDSEW010000145.1:0-8364 GCA_039919825.1 Chitinophagales bacterium
AAGTAAAAGGTAAAGTCGAGTACGCTTAATTGGCTGAATAAACAAATCTGTATTTATTTCAATCAATTACATTTTTAATCTCCTCGATAATTGCAACACCAACTTGTTGGCAATATTAAAGCGAACACCTTCGTTTTCATGATTTTACAGTATCTTTGCGCGCCCATGAATAGTTGGAAACGGTTTTTTTACTTTATACTGGCATTCGGAATTATTGCACTTTCAGGCTGCAGTAAGTACCAGTCACTGTTAAAGAGCAGTGATACAACCCTGAAATTGCAAAAGGCAAAAGAATACTATAATTCAGGCCAGTACTATAAAGCACTTCCCCTTTTTGAAGAGCTGATAAATTTTTACAAAGGAACAAAGGAGATGGAAGACATAGCATACTATTATGCTTACACCCACTTCCACATGAATGAGAACCTGCTGGCGGCTTATTACTTTAAAAATTTTGCAACTACTTATTCTTCCAATGAACATGCTGAAGAATGCCTGTTCATGAATGCAAAATGTTATTACCTCTTATCCCCGGATATTCAACTGGAACAATCATACACTGAAAAAGCCATTGGAGAATTGCAGCTTTTTGCCAACCAATATCCTTCCGGAAAGTATGTCCAGGATGCCAACCAGATGATTGACGACATGCGCAGAAAACTCGATCTGAAAGCCTTTAAGAGTGCTGAACTCTATTTTAAAATGGGCCGCTATAATGCAGCCGCCGTAGCGTTCAAAAACCTGTTGCGTGATTTCCCGGACAGCCCTTATATCGAACGGGCCATGTTCATGATAATCAAATCGAACTATCTCTATGCCTTAAACAGTATTCCAGTCAAACAAAAGGAACGCTACCAGACAACCATCGATAGTTACCAAATTTTTGCCAATAAATATTCAGGCAGTGCTTATTTGAATGAAGCAAAAAATCTTTACGAAACATCAACAAAAAACATAACCAAAATTAAAACTGATGAGCAAGAATAAACGGAATGCAAATGGTACGATCTCACCCGTGATGGAAACGAAAAACCTGTCGGAAATGCAAAAGAAAACCGGCAATCTTTATGAATCCATAGTGGTAATTGCCAAACGCGCAAACCAGATTTCTTCCCAGTTAAAGGAAGAATTGCATGGCAAACTTGAAGAATTTGCAACTACTACCGATAACCTGGAAGAGATCCATGAAAATCGTGAGCAAATCGAGATCTCCAAATACTACGAAAAAATGCCTGATGCTACACTCATTGCCACACAGGAATTCATGGAAGGCAAAGTGTATTTCCGCAACCCGGTTAAAGAAGCTGCTGCCGAATAATTGATCGATTTTTGATTAAAGGATTATCTCTTTTGCCATTGCCTTCGTAAATTCGGTAGTAACCAAAAGATAGCAGCATTTCCAAATCAGCATGTTTTCATAACACTTCCGCATTGCGGAATGCTGAATTTGAAGGCACTGATAAAGACAATCTTAAACAACTCTTACCCAATAACTTTTACCCGTGAGCACGCTTTCCGGAAAAAAGATACTTCTTGGAATAACCGGCAGTATTGCTGCCTATAAGAGTGCACTGATCATTCGTCAATTGATTAAAGAAGATGCTGAATTAAGGGTGATAATGACTAAGGATGCCACCACCTTTATTACTCCACTCACCCTTTCCACACTTTCCAAAAACAAGGTGTTATCCGACCTTGTTGATGATAAAGAAATGCTATGGGCCAACCATGTTGAGTTTGGTTTATGGGCCGATGTTATGTTAATAGCTCCGGCATCAGCAAATACCATTGCTAAATTGGCTCTTGGCCTCTGCGATAATCTTCTCACTGCTGTTTACCTCTCTGCACGTTGTCCTGTGATTGTTGCACCAGCCATGGATGAAGATATGTGGAAACACCCTGCTACCCGGCGCAATATTGCAACATTGGTGTCTTTCGGTCAAGGGGTGATTCCTGTTGATTCCGGTGAGTTGGCAAGCGGATTAGTAGGGCCGGGAAGAATGGCAGAACCAGCTGCAATAGTGCAGTACCTTGAAGCTTTCTTTGGTGAAAAAAAAAGTAATGCAACCAGAGCAAAACCACTCTCTGGAAAAAGAGCATTGGTAACAGCAGGACCTACCTACGAAGCTATTGATCCTGTCCGGTTTATTGGCAACCATTCTTCAGGCAAAATGGGTATCGCCATTGCAGAAACGCTGGCTGAATACGGTGCAGTAGTGGAATTGATCCTGGGTCCCACTTCGCTGTCACCAAATAACCCTGAAATAAAAACTACCCGTATTACCACGGCACATGAAATGTTTGAAGCAGTCACGAAAGTTTTTACTACCGCAGATATTACTGTGATGGCTGCTGCAGTAGCTGATTACACGCCCGAAGTTACTGGTGAGGAAAAAATAAAGAAAGGGGATGATGCTTTTATGAAGCTTACCCTGGTTAAAACGGAGGACATTCTCGAGTCATTGGGACAAAAGAAAAAAAACGGACAATTGCTGGTAGGTTTTGCATTGGAAACAACCAATGAAATTTCACATGCAAAAGAAAAGCTCCGTAGGAAAAACCTTGATATGATTGTTCTGAATTCACTCAATCACCAGGGAGCCGGCTTTCAGCACGATACCAATCGTATTACCATTATCGATAAGCAGGAGCAACTGCACAATTATGAGTTGAAGAGTAAACAAGAAGTTGCCCAAGATATCGTTACTTTCATTTTAAAGCTCATGAATCCTGCAATTTCCGCCGGCAGTTCAAATGGAGGGTAGGTTTCAGAGCGGAATTTATAGAACACACAATAACATTTTACATAATGAAAAAATATCTTTTCCTTTTTACCCTGTTATGTATTGTCGCATCAGCGCGATCCCAGGAATTGAACTGCACCGTAAAGGTGATTACTGCACAACTGCAGACTGCTGATCCTAAAATATTTCAAACCCTGCAGAAATCTATTTATGAGTTCATGAATAACCGCAAATGGACCAACGATAATTTTACTGCCAGCGAACGCATTGAGTGCAGTATCCTGATTAATATTACGCAGGAAATTTCTTCCGATAAATTCGGTGCGCAAATTACGATTCAGAGTAACCGCCCCGTTTTTAGTTCCGGATACAATTCTACGGTGCTTAAATGGGCCGATAAGGATTTTCAGTTTCAATACGCGGAATACCAGCCCCTGGAATTTAATGAGAACACCTATCTTTCCAGTCTAACTTCAGTGCTTGCCTATTATGCGTATACCATCATAGGCTTTGATTATGATTCCTTCTCTCCTTCCGGTGGCACTGCTTACTATCAAAAGGCACAGAATATTGTAAATGCAGCCCAATCTACTTCTGAGCCGGGTTGGAAATCCTACGAATCCATTCGTAACCGCTATTGGCTGATCAATAATTTGCTCAACACTAAATTTGAGAACGTGCGTACTGCGCTGTATAAATATCACCGCGAAGGTCTCGATAAGATGTTTGAAAATCCAGACCAGGGCCGGAGGGCAATTTCAGAAAGCCTCAACCTGCTGAGCAAAGCAAATGAGGATTCACCCAATTCCATGATCATGCAGGTGCTCCTGCAGGGCAAGTCCGACGAACTCGTAAACATCTACTCCAAAGCCACTCCACAGGAAAAATCGAATGCCGTGCAGATACTCTCCAAGTTAGATGCTTCGAACTCCTCCAAGTACCAGGCGATTATGAAGTCCAATTGAGCGTCACCGGAAACTAAGGACTTCCGACTATCCTATTATCTTTGAATCATGCTGCGTAAACTTTCTGTCCGCAATTATGCCATTATTGATCACCTGGAACTTTCGTTTTCAGATAAACTGACGGTGATCACCGGTGAAACAGGTGCAGGTAAATCCATTGCCATTGAAGCACTCTCATTAGTGCTGGGTGAACGGGCAGATGCATCGGTATTATTTGAGAAAGAAAAAAAATGCATCGTAGAAGCAACTTTTGATGCTATATCACCTGACCTGAAAATTTTTTTTGAAGAGAACGACCTTGATCTTGAAGAGCAACTCATACTTCGCAGAGAAATATTGGCAGCTGGAAAATCGCGTGCATTCATCAATGATACGCCGGTCAATTTATCTGTAATGAAATCCCTCGGCGATCAGTTGGTGGACATGCACAACCAGCACGAATCGCAGGAACTGAGCACTTCACAATTTCAAATAACATTACTCGATTCACTGGCAAAACAGGAATCTTCCTCGCGGCAATTCCGCACAAGTTTTTTTTCTTACCAGGAAAACTTGAACAGGAGTAATCAACTGCGGGAGCAACACCTTCGCGAAACACAGGAATTGGATTACCTCTCCTTTCAACTTGATGAACTCACCCAGGCAACACTGAATGCTAACGAACAGGAATCCGCGGAACAAGAGTTAAAACAACTGGAGCATGCGGAAGAAATCAAAAAGCTACTTGCTGCTGCCTATAACTTATTGCAGGAAACAGACAGTGCAGTAAAATATCAATTGAAGGAAATTATTGGTCTTCTCAATAGCGCAAAAAAATATTTTTACCCGGCCGAAGGGTTAACAACACGCCTGGAAAGTTTACGCATTGAACTTCAGGATATTTCTGATGAAATAGAAAATAACCAATCACTTCTCAATGTAGATCCTGAACGTTTACAGGAGATCAATCAACGGCTCGATATAATTTACAGATTGCAAAAAAAACACCGTGTAGATTCTGTTGCGGCGCTGCAAAGTATTGCTGCTGATCTTGAATTAAAGATACAGTCGATTAGTATTCACACAGATGAATTAGAAAACCTGGACGAGAAGCTTACTGCTCAAAAAAATGCATTGCTTTCAACTGCACGGAAAATTTCTGCCGGAAGAAAAAAGCAAATTCCTGTAGTTGCGCAAACGGTAAATAAAATGCTGAGAAACGTAGGCATGCCATATGCTGAAATCAGCATTGAACAGGAAGTATTGCCTGCTGACGAATTGAATATGCATGGCATCGACCGTTTTCATTTTCTTTTTGCGTCTAATAAAGGAAGTGCATTGCAGGATATCCGGAAGGTGGCCTCCGGAGGTGAGTTGTCGCGACTGATGCTTTGCATCAAATCGCTGATTGCAGATTCCACTTCGCTTCCAACTCTTATTTTTGATGAAATTGATACCGGCATTTCAGGAGAAACCGCCATGAAGGTGTCGGCCATATTAAAAGAACTGGCTAACAATCATCAAGTGATCTGTATCACGCATTTGCCGCAGATTGCTGCGAAAGGCGACCTCCATTATTTTGTTTTCAAAGAGACTTCCGACGCCCGCACATTCACCCGCATACGAAAGCTGGACCAACAGGAAAAGATCAAAGCCATTGCTCAAATGATCAGTGGAGAAAAAGTAACCCCCGCTGCGCTTGAAAGTGCGAAAGAGTTGTTGAATTGATAACAAACCGGCTTCGCCGCAATCCTGGCTAAGCCGAGGCAATTCAACAATTCAACCGTTTAACAATTCATAATTACATTTGTCAAAACAAGCAACCATGTCATATAACTTACTGAAAGGAAAAAAAGGAATCATTTTCGGCGCATTGGATGAAAGTTCCATTGCGTGGAAAGTCGCCATGCGCTGTCATGAAGAGGGTGCTGCACTCACATTGTCCAATGCGCCCATCGCAATGCGTATGGGTAAGATTGCGGAACTTGCGAAAGCAGTAAATGCGGAGATCATTCCGGCAGATGCAACCAACATGGAAGATCTAACTAAATTAGTGCAACGCGCTGTGGAAATTCACAGCGGGCCTATTGACTTTGTGTTGCATTCGATCGGCATGTCACCCAACGTAAGAAAGAATAAACCTTATACAGAGCTTAATTATGAATTCATGCTGAAAACGATGGATATATCTGCGCTGTCGTTGCATAAGATTATTCAAACCTGTTACCAACTGGATGCACTGAATGAAAATGCATCGGTTGTTGCACTTACTTATATGGCCGCACAACGTGTATTCCCGAACTACAACGACATGGCAGACGCGAAAGCGCTACTTGAATCAGTAGCAAGAAGCTGGGGCTATCATTATGGCGTAAAGAAAAAAGTACGTGTGAATACGATTTCGCAGTCCCCTACTTATACCACTGCAGGATCAGGTGTTGCTGGTTTCGATATCTTCTTTAATTATGCTGAAGCGATGTCTCCTCTTGGTAATGCAAGTGCAGATGAATGTGCGGATTACTGCGTCACTATGTTTTCAGATCTCACCAAAAAAGTTACCATGCAAAATCTCTTTCATGATGGTGGCTATTCTCTGACGGGTGTGAGTGAGAAGATGATGGAGTTGTTTAAGCAAAAGGAAGAATAATATTTTCTATCAATACATTTAGTAAAAGAGAGGATTGCTTATTGCCAACCCTCTTTTTTTAAACCTTTAGTTGACAATGAAAGAAGGCCACCTAAAAATTTAATATACAGACTAAAATCTTCCGACTGACGACTACATAAAACAGCAAAGCCTTCTTCCGAAGGCTTCACTATTAACTATTAATCATTCACCAACTCACGCATCCATCTTCTCCTCTTTCGGTTGCTTCCTGATCGATGCCTTCAGTTTTTCTGAATCTGTTGGATCTATATCAACCATGATGGTATCACCTGGTTTCATAGAGGCATTCAACAGTTCTTCTGCCAAAGGATCTTCGAGGTATTTCTGAATGGCACGCTGAAGTGGTCTTGCACCGTATTTGGCGTCATAACCACGTTCTGCAATAAAGTCTTTCGCCGCAGTGGAAATATCAAGGGTGTATCCCAAGGTTGTGATGCGCTTGAAAACTTCACGCAGCATGATGTCGATGATCTTGTAGATCTGTTCTTTGCCGAGTGAATTGAAAATAATCACATCATCAATCCGGTTCAAGAATTCCGGTGAGAAGGTGCGCTTGAGCGCACTTTCAATAACAGACTTAGAATGCGTATCTGCTGCTTCTTCTCTTACACCTGTGCTGAACCCAATGCCTTGTCCAAAATCTTTCAACTGACGGGCTCCGATATTGGAAGTCATGATGATGAGTGAATTTTTGAAATCCACCTTTCGTCCCAGACCATCTGTTAAAATTCCATCATCCAGCACCTGTAGCAAAATACTATATACATCCGGATGCGCTTTTTCAATTTCATCCAGCAAAATCACACTGTATGGTTTGCGACGTACTTTCTCAGTAAGCTGACCACCTTCTTCATAGCCGACATATCCTGGAGGTGCACCAATCAATCGCGAAACTGAAAATTTCTCCATGTATTCACTCATGTCGATTCGAACCAGCGAATCTTCACTATCGAATAAATAGCGGGCAAGCACTTTAGCCAATTCAGTTTTACCAACACCGGTAGGACCAAGAAACACAAATGATCCTATAGGTTTTCGGGGATCTTTCAATCCTGCACGGTTGCGCTGGATCGCTTTGGTAATTTTCCTTATGGCTTCTTCCTGACCCACCACACTGCCCTGCAGCTCTTCTGCCATGTTGAGCAACTTGGTGCTTTCAGTTTGAGCTACACGCTTTACAGGAATGCCGGTCATCATAGCTACTACTTCTGCGATATCTTCTTCCGTTACCGGATAACGCTTAACCTTAGTTTCTTCTTCCCATGCAGCTTTAGCGGCATCCAATTCTTCGATCAATCGTTTTTCAGAATCCCGAAGTTTAGCAGCTTCTTCATACCGCTGACTTTTTACGACCCTGTTCTTCTCAACTTTAATATCCTCTATTTTCTTTTCGAGATCAATAATGCTCTGGGGCACATGAATATTTTTCAAGTGCACCTTCGCGCCTACTTCATCCATCACGTCTATGGCTTTATCAGGCAACAACCGATCGGTGATGTACCTGTTACTCAGTTTGACACATGCATCAATTGCCTCATCTGTATAATTGACATTGTGAAAATCCTCGTACTTACTTTTTATATTATTGAGAATGATCATGGTTTCTTCCGGTGAAGGTGGATCGATCAGCACTTTCTGGAAACGACGGTCCAATGCACCATCCTTTTCAATGTACTGACGGTACTCATCCAATGTGGAGGCACCAATGCATTGCAATTCGCCACGCGCCAGTGCGGGCTTGAAAATATTGGAAGCATCAAGCGAACCGGTTGCTCCTCCTGCTCCTACTATAGTATGAATTTCATCAATAAACAAAATGACGTCGCGATTTTTTTCCAGCTCATTCATGATGGCTTTCATCCGCTCTTCAAATTGTCCGCGATACTTGGTGCCAGCTACCAATGCTGCGAGGTCCAGCATAACAATTCGTTTGTCAAAAAGAACCCTTGAAACTTTTCGCTGGTGAATTCTAAGTGCAAGTCCTTCAACGATGGCCGTTTTTCCGACA
>JBDSEW010000059.1:0-25709 GCA_039919825.1 Chitinophagales bacterium
GATAAAATCAATCAGCGATTGCAGCAGTTCCATTCAAAAAAATTTCGGGCAAAGGTATTTAAATATTGGTGCTGTTTGACTCAGGCCGTTATTTTATGGATGCAGGCTGATACCTGATGGTTAATTGCCAAATTGTTTAACGGTGTATAAGCTATCTTAAATGTTTCTTCAAGGTCGTCATGCTGAATTTATTTCAGCATCTCTCTATGATAAGAACAGATCCTGAAACAAAAACCTGGTTCATCTTGCGTTGTTTCCTGCAAAGCGGGATTTTTCGTCAGGGTGACCCCAATTATTTTATGCTAGCTCCTGGCTATTTCCCCACCAGGTCTGTATTTAGGCCGCACTCCGTCTTCTTCAACCCAAACCACCGTCCCTCACGCGAGCCTGTTTCAATATCCAGCTTGCGGGTACAGGGTTCACAACCGATACTGAAGTAACCTTTGTCTTCCAGCGGATGATGCGGGATATGATATTCCTTCCGGTAAGCATAGATCATCTTCGGTGACCAGTCGAGCATGGGATGGAAACGAATCGTATTAAACGGCGCCGGTTCCTCCATCTTAAAACTTTTGCGCACATCACTTTGGTCGCCGCGAACACCATTGATCCAAATATCATGTACAGCCAGCACTGGTTCCAATGGTTGAGTTTTGTTCAGGTAGCAGCAATAGTCAGGATCGGAAGCAAAAAGCAATCTGCCACCTGCATCTTTCTGCATGCTCTTGGGAGTGAGTGGAAAAACATTGCGAACATCCAATTCGAACATTTTTGCAATGTGATCCTTGAAAGCAATGGTCTCAGGAAAATGATAGCCGGTATTGATGAAAAATATAGGAATCGATTTATCAATGCGGCTGATGATGTGCAGCAATACAAGACTGTGGGTTTGAAAAGAAGAGGTGCTGAACAGTTTCAGTCCTGATTCGTGGTACGCGGTAATTTTATTTTTGATGGAATTGAAATCCATGTGCGGTGCAATGAATGCTCTTAAATAACTATTGATCAAATATAGTTCAGAAATCCGGTCGTTGAGCGAAGCCGAAACGCCCCGGATTTCGCAAAGGAAGTTATACAGGAGGATTAACCACACGATCAAGAAATTCATCAAACACATTTTTGTTGCCAGCCACAATTTCTTTACCGAATAAAAAATTATTTCCACCATTGAAATCAGTTACTATTCCACCTGCTTCCTGCACAATCAATGCTCCCCCTGCCACATCCCACGGATTGAGGTTGTATTCATAAAATGCATCTAACCTTCCGCACGCAACATACACAAGATCCACGGCGGCTGAACCCAACCTGCGGATACCATGGCTGTTTTGAAACAGGAATTTCAGGGTGCTGAAATAACGGTCGAGATTGGGGAAATTTTTGTATGGAAAACCTGTTGCGCACAGTGCGTTACTCAATGAGTTGGTTTCCGTTACATTAATTTTCTTTTCATTCAGGTAAGCACCTCCATTTTTCCAGGCATAAAAGCATTCATCAAGATTAACTTCATACACCACACCTATCAATAATCCATCCTGTTGATGCAAGGCAATGCTCACTGCAAAAACCGGTATGCCGTGTATAAAATTAGTGGTACCATCGAGCGGATCAATGATCCATGTTAATTCAGTCGCGGATTCATCCACTGTTTTTTCTTCCGTCAGAAATCCTGCTTGGGGAAGCAATGCCTTCAATCCCCGTACAATCATTTTTTCCGCGGTTACGTCTACGTACGACACCAGGTCGCGCTCGCCTTTAATTTCTATGGCAGACTGTTCGAATTTCTTTCGTTCTTCCCGGATGAATGCGCCCGCCGTTCTCGCGATGCTCACCACCTGCTGACAAATTATTTCAAGTTCCATTATCCAAAAAATTATAAAATCCAAGATCAATTCTTATTCCATAACCCCGCATTTTAGCAGGGAAACTCAGATCAGTTTCCTTTCACTGAAACGCCTGATAAATGCAAAAACTGCAAGCAGGATGCTCATCAGGATAGCACCTCTGCCAATGTAATCGCCGTACCTGGTGTAAAAAGTCCATTCATCATTTGCATGCAAGGTAGCTTTGATAACAGCCGGTTGCCACCATGCAGTTGTTTCTGAAAGATCGCCACGCTGATTGATGAATGCAGAGGTGCCGGTATTCGCAGACTGCGCCATATCTCTCCGCGTTTCAACAGCACGGAGTCTTGCATACTGAAGGTGCTGCTTGTATCCCGCAGTATTTCCCCACCAGCCGTCATTCGTTACAATAAATAACAAGTTACCTCCGCGGCGTACGTATTCGGTGGAGTATTCGCCATAGATGGATTCATAACAAATCATAGGTGCCACTCCGGTGGAATCTTTGCTTTTGAAAACATCACGGTGTTCCTGCTTCCCCAAACTCCCACTGATGCCTCCCATTTGAATGGCAAGTGGTTCTAAAAATTTGAATAAAGCGGGATAAGGCATTGATTCCACTCCCGGAACCAGTTTCGATTTGTGATAAAAAGGAATGTTGTGCGAAGAATCTATCTGTATAGCCGTGTTGAATGCATCATACCAGAAATGCCCGCTTTCTGCATAACGAGCAGTAGATGTTTCATCGGTTTCATATCTTTTATACGCATTGATGCCGGTGATCAGTTTTAGATTCGGGTAAGGTGCTAAAAAGTTTCTTACTGTTTCAATCGCTTTGTCAGAGGCAATATCATTGATAAAAATTCCCTGTGGAATGGCTGTCTCCGGCCAAACGAGGTAATCCGTTTTTTGATCAATTTTTTCACCTGAAAGCCGGGTTAATGTATTGAGCTGTTTATCCAGTGTGGAGAAATCAAACTTCTCATTGTATGGATCAATGTTGGGTTGAATCACTACCACTTGTTTCTCCACCCCTTTTTCCTGGTAGGTAAAATAAATCATCAATGAAATAAAAACAGGAATTAAAATAAATAATGCTGCAACCCAATAACTTCTGTTGATGGATGGATTCTTTGGAGAGGTACTACTTCTTTGCAGTAAATTTTTCCTGATAAGTTGATAGATCAGGATATTGGCAACCAATATCCACAGTGTTCCGCCAAACACACCGGTGTACTGGTACCATTGCACTACTTCTGGAAACTGTGCGAAGCCATTTCCCAGCGTAAGCCAGGGCCAGGTAAGATCCCATCGCAGATGAATGTATTCAAAGGTGATCCAATAGGCAACCAGCGAAACATAACCCCAGATAGCTCCCACTCTCTTTTTGGTGCGATGAAATCCAAGCAAAGGAATACACATCAACAATGGGTTCGCGGTGTTCGCAAAAATTCCGGCCAATGCTGTGGAAATATCTTTTGTTCCAAAAACGGTTGCACCAACCCACCACGTAGTTAGCACATTCCAGATGAGCAATGCGAGGTAACTGTAGCCGAAAAATTTTTTTGCCGAACGGGGGGAAGCACTACATTCATCTTCAAGCCAAAGTACCGGAACAAATCCTGCAAACAACAATGGGAAAAAAGGCAATGGCGGCCAGGCTAACCACAACAGCACACCTGAAGAAATAGCAAGAAGATATTTTTGGCGTTTATTCATTGGTATTCCCTTCAACATTCTTTTGTCTGTACTCCATCCTGCTTATCGGCAATCATACTGCATGATAAAATTGATTCGTATTGTGTAATTATGATTCGTTCTAAAACTTATTCAACTCCTTCCACTACTACCACAATTTCTCCCTTTACATTTTTTTCTCTGAAGAACTCTCTTAATTCTTTGATCGTACCCCGTTTCGTTTCTTCAAAAAGTTTACTCAATTCCCTGGAAACACTTGCCTTTCTATTTTCACCAAAAAACTGTTGCAACTCGTCAAGCAGTTTTTCCACGCGGTTGGGTGATTCGTAAAGTATCACCGTTCGGGATTCCATTGCCAGCGCTTTCAATCTTGTCTGCCTTCCTTTTTTTTGTGGTAAAAACCCTGCAAATAAAAATTCATTTGTCGGAAAACCAGAAACGATTATTGCCGGAACAAAGGCTGTAGCTCCCGGCAAGCAGGTGATTTCCAACTGCTCTTTTGCACATTCACGCACCAGCAAATAGCCTGCATCAGAAATTCCGGGTGTACCTGCATCTGATATCATGGCCATCTGCTCACCATTCTTTAATCGTTGTATTAACTGCGGAGTTATTTCATGCTCATTGTGCTGGTGGTAAGAAATCATTCTTGTTTCAATACCAAAATGCTTCAGCAATATCCCTGACTTGCGGGTGTCTTCTGCAAGAATGATGTGCACTTCCTTTAATACCCTGATGGCACGAAGGGTCATGTCTTCGAGGTTGCCGATGGGTGTAGGTACGATAAAAAGCATTACTAATTCAATATGGGTCTGTTACAAATTTTATCGGGTAATGCTGTCGTTTGCTAAAGTGAATTTGCAAAATCAATCAACAGCTTAAACAAGTCTTCATAATCCGTTAATGGTAATGTTTCGGGCCGGTCAAAAACATCATGATAAGCAGAAATTCCTCCCATAGTATAAATGAAAAAACAGGGCACCCCCTTTTCATAAAACGAATAATGATCGCTGTTAGCCGCTTTGCCTCTCGGAGAAACCACTTTCACCAACTGTTCACGTTCATTCAATTTTACCAACCGTTCAAATTGCATAGTAAATTCCGTGGCATTCACCACCTTAATTCCATCATCTCCTGTTCCAACAATATCGAGGTTCACTAAAAATTTAATGGTTGTTAAAGGAAAAAGTGGATGACTGACATAATACTGTGACCCCAGCAATCCCAACTCTTCCCCACTGAAAAAAATAAATGCGATTGAATACTTTGAGGGATGCTGTGCGTAATAGGTTGCGAGGTTGAGCACCATGGAAGTTCCACTGGCATTGTCATTGGCACCGGGAAAATAATTACCATCCCCCATTTCACCCAGGTGATCGTAATGTGCAGTAAAAACAAGAAAAGAATCAGGAACAGAAGTGCCTTTCACATAACCGATCACATTTTGTGATCCATAATTTTTCTTCCATACACTTTCTATCTCAATGGTTACCGATGATTTTTTTGACGGTGGCAATTCTCCTTTCATCTGAATGTAACACCACGGTAACTGTTCCTGCGAGGCATCCCAGGTTAGTTTTTTATCCGTACATTCTACTACACCAATTGCTCCAAAAGCAACCGATTCATAGAGCGCCTGGTGCCACAATTGATACTGCTCTTTTGTAAAATCATCTTTAGCAATAAAAAGCACTAAGCCCTGGTTCTTTTGATTTGCAAGTTCCTTCAGTAATTTATAGATGGATGAAATTGCAGTATCTGAAGCAGCCTTACTGATCACCTCTACCCTGAATTTTCCTTTGCAGGAGCCTGAACCGGCGTCTGCTAAAAAATCTTTTCCCGCAACCAAATCTTTTCCATTCAGGTTCAATTTCATGCTGCCGGGAAAAACGTTGGCATTCAATGTATATGGCTGAAAATAATTTTCACCGAAGGGTTGCAGGCCTGCATGTATCATTTCCTGCTTAATAAAACCAGCTGCTTTCCAATCCGAGGAATCGGTATATCCTCTGCCATCCATAGCAACAGAGGTAAGGGTATCGATTACCCTGTGTGCATAGGTAAGTGTGGAAGATTGCGCTTTTGAATCTCTGAATGAAAGCAGGCCCAGAACAAATAGCAGGCAATACTTAGATGCTGATAGCAACAGCTTCATCCTGCAGCTTTCAGGAATCGCATTGAAAGACCATTTAATTGCAAGACAGTTACTCATGTACTTCAAATTCGAAATACTCCATCACCGGATTTGAAAGTAATTTCCTGCAGGCGGTTTCTACCAGGTTTTTTGCCTCGGCAGCATCACCGGCTTCAATCTTTAATTGAATGTGTTTGCCAATGCGAACGTCTTCCATTTCTTTAATACCGAGGTTGTTCAATCCATGTAATACGGCTTTCCCCTGGGGATCAAGGAGTTCTTTGAGGGGCATTACTTTTATTTCTGCAGTGTAAGTCATAGGAGTTGAGGGTATCAGGTTTCACTCGTGAGTTTCTCTTTGAAGAAGAAATATTGCATTAAACAAATGAAAATGTAAAGTAGAATCACGCCAGCGATACCTGCATATTTGAGAATGATGATGAGTAATATGCTGGTGGTTAAAAAAATGATTTGCGCTTCATTTCCTTTCCAGGTGAATGATTTTATTTTTAAAGAAAACATTGGAATTTCAGCAACCATCAGCCAGGAGAAAATCACAATGCATGCATACAGCAACCATTTATCAAGTATTAGTGGTGCAAGTTCATAGGCGTTGGTGAAAACAATCAATGGAAGTGCTGCTGCAAACAGGGCGCTGGCCGGAGTTGCCAGTCCGATAAATCCTGAATGCTGCCGTTCATCGACATTAAATTTGGCAAGCCGGTAAACAGAACAGATCGCAATTAAAAAAGCGGGTACCAAATAAAGCATGGGAACATACAATGCACCGGGTTCGAGGTGCCATGCACCGGCGAGTAACTGATAGTAAATACAAGCCGGCAATATGCCGAAGGTTACGCCATCGGCCAGCGAGTCTAATTGTCCGCCAATGGGTGAATGTGCTTTTAACAACCTTGCAAAAAAACCATCCAGGAAATCGAGCACTGCGGCTCCAAAAATCATGAAGGAAGAAAGATATAACCGATTATTGTAACCGAAAATAACACCGAGGTTTTTTCCGGAAGGATCCAGTTCTTTCAGTTCAACCGGGAAAATATGATCGTTGAACGCAAACACGATTCCCAGGCAGCCGAGTAAAAGGTTACCGAGTGTTAAAAGATTGGGAATGTGTTTGATGAAAGGTTGCTGCGGCATTTCAAAGGTAACGGCGAAGATACTCGCGTAATCTTAGAATAGAAAATGAAGTGCGCTACGAACGGCAACGCGCTCCTCATTCATAGTTATGCTAAAGTTAAAGCTATCGCAGGAGCAAAGTCATCAGTGGAGAAAAAGATCCAGTATTTTGGTTTCATGGCCTGCTACATTGCAGGAAGAACCCGTTGAGTACAGTAATATTCCTGCAGTATCGAGTTTTTCTGAATAGATATAATATGGACCATCAGTCAATGGGAACAATGAATAATATCCTAAAGGGCCGGTGGTTACAATTTTATCATAATCGCCGGGATGATCCTGGAATACTACCACCGACTGATATAAAAATACATTTACACCTTCAGCATCCAGCTCTAAACGGGTAGAATCATCAAGGTAAGTTACCTTACCCTGAATTACATTCTTGTTGGATTTGCATGACAAAATAAGCACAGCCAGCAACAAGAACATTATTTTATTTATGCTTGACACGGTAGCCTGTTGAAATTTATTAATGAAGTAAAGGGTTACCGTGAAGTTACACTTTACACGGTACTTCTCAAAAAAAATCAGCAGAAGCACTGAAAACGAAAAGCAGAAAGCATTTGAAATTCCTTTTCAATGCTTTCTGCCTTAAGATTCAATCCACACTTTACTGTGTTTCTTATGCTACAACTTTAACATCCTGAAGTCCTGTCGAATATCAAAATAGCAGCTTTTCAGTGTGCATCCATGACTGTCCTCTCACACTTACCAGGAAAATTCCATTTCCAACCTTAGGGATCTCAAAATTATTGGAGCCTTCAAAATACCTGATAGTGTGGTGATTCATTAACCTTCCAATCAGGTCGTAGATCATCACTTCTGCTTCACCATCTTCAGTTGCCATAAGCTCCATCGAATATCCAGTGGGTGAACGAATGAAATTAATATTGGAATCAATTTCTTCCTCATCCATATCCTTACCAGTTCGCTGACAACTTGTAATTTTTAATTCAATCCTGTTACCCGATTTATTCACTGTTAATCCCTGTATCGATAGCAAGCCACCGGTAAAGATGAAACTGCCGCTCTGAATCTTTGTATTCGTGTTGTCAAAATTTTTCCACTTGATGGTTTGACCTTCAGTCGGTTGAAATTTTTGCATCCTGCGGAAAGAAATGTCTGTTTTGCACGTATTGTATTGTTCAGGATCGATTACGCCGCCAACATAGAAGCTTTTCACAAAAACATCTAACGTGAAATCACAGGTATTATCCGTGATCTTGTCTTCCCAATCCAGATAGCCGTTGAAGGCGCCATATTTATCACCTGAAGAGGAGGAGCCGTTTCCGGGATCCTGGTTGATCGAGCAATTTGAAAAAGCAGGATACGCTTTATTCGTTTTGTACCTGAAAAAATCGGGCGTGGTTTCTTCCGGAAGAAAATTTTTACCATCACCGCCATGTGTACGCTGATCCCAAAAGAATACGCCGCCGGCACGATTCTCTTCCAGTGCATCAAACCAGTCAATAATTTTTGATGACCATGTAACAGTGACATCTTTTTTACCATGCACATCAAAGATGAGGGGGAGCGTAAGATCTTCTTTAACATGCAGCAATGTCTTTGCGTCCAGTGTTTCGTAAATTGACAACGATTCACCTGTAAGCGGATCGAGTATATCCGAAGCCAGGTTGGTAATGCCGGCTCCCCACATCTGTTCATACAGTTCACCTTTTTCACCAATAGGTTTCACAAACATAGGTTCCACGGAAGAATATACGGCGCTGATTTCATCGGGGTAAAGCAGGCCTGTTAGCAATGCTCCGTATCCGCTTGCAGATACTCCTTTGGTATAAACACGGTTGGCATCAATGGGTAAATTGCTTTTAGCCCATCGGATTGCCTCTATGTAACGCCTCTGACAATACATTTTTACCGTACCCGTAAGCGGAATAAGATTTAAGGTGCTGTAGATATTGAAATTTTCATGGTAACCGGCAAAATAGGTGTTATCACCAATACCAATCTTGTTGCCATTTGGTAACGGTAGCCAGTCATAAACACCCATCACATAACAATTAGTAATATCACCATCCAGTCCCGGACCTGAAGTGATTGCTGAACCAGCACCTTCATAAACCACTACCAGCGGATAAGAGCCGGTATTTCCTCTTTTCGTAATATAGAAATTGAAACCGTAAGATCCGGTGCTGTTCATTGCAGGATATAAATCTGTTTCCTGGTTATTTACAAACTGTGTATAGTAATCCTTGTTTTCATTACTGCCATTCACTGTTTGCTGAAAAATAGGTTTAGGTTTTGCCACCGTCTCATTAACGGATGATGACAAACTGTTTTGTCCCATCGTAATAGTTTTAGTTTCAATAATATTAAGGATATCGCTTACTGTAACAGCGTAATAATAAGGTTGATTGCTTGTGCAGGTCACAACATATAAACCCTGCGTTGCAGCCAGTGGTGATCCTGTGGGTTCAATTTTATAATAAACATCTCCGGGAAGATCAATTGAAAGTTGAATATTCTGCGAAGAATTATCACGTACAAATCCTATGTTCTTTGAAGAAGAAAGCTGACTGCTGCTGGTAAACTTAGATGTGCTGCGATACACATTGTATTGATAATTGGAACCTGTGGGATTGGTCCAGGTTAAAAATACCTGGCCGTCACGGTAGGTTGCTTTCAGGTTCGTTACTACGGCGCCAGATGACGCCATGCCTGTAAAGCCCATCACCACCATCAGCATGGTGAGGGCAAGGCATTGCCTTTTTAAAATTTGAATGATTGGTTTCATGGGTTTGGTTTTAATTGGGTTGAGAATGGTAATCCTAAAAAAGTAATTTATCAGTGAGATTGAATGTCTTTCCTTTTACTTCTATTACAAAAATCCCTCGTTCATTAAAAGGAATGTTAAAGGTGTTATCGCCTGCATTAATAAAAACGGATTGTTGCATCACTTTCCTTCCCGTCAGGTCATATAGGGTGACTACAACCTTTTCTGCTTCATTTGAATAAATGTGCGCAGCATATCCTGTAGCTGATCGAATAAAATATCCGGAGGCATCCTCAATGTCTTCCGTCTCTTCACCTGTCCTCAGGCATCCCACCAGTTTCAACTCGATCCTGTTTCCTGATTTATTAACCGTAATATCTTTGAGGGTAATGAGGCCGCCATTATAATTGACGGTACCACTTTGGATTTTTGAATTTGAACTGTTAAAATTTTTCCATTTAATGCTGGCACCTGCATTGGGATGAAACTGTTGAAACCTACGGAAAGTGATATCGGTTTTGCAGGTGTTGTATTGTTCCGGGTCAGGCGCTCCTCCTACGTAAAGGTCTTTTACCAGTACGTGGATAGTATAATTGCAATTTTCATCCGTAATATCATCCTGCCAGTCGAGATAACCATTCAGCGCTCCATAAGGGTCGCCGTTATTTGGTGACCCATTGCCGGGATTTTGGTTGATTGAACAATTTGAAAAGGCGGGATAAGACTGGTAGGTTGCATACCTGAAAAAATCAGGTGTTGTTTCTTCCGATAGAAAATCCTTGTTATTGCCATTGTGCTCCCGCTGATCCCAGTAAATAACTCCACCATAATGATTCATTTGTAAAGAATCAAACCATTCAATTTTACCGGAAGTCCATCCCACACTATTATCACCTTTTCCATGCACATCAAAAATCAACGGAACCTCACGCAGCTCATTCAACCCTGCCATATCTACCATATCAGTTAGTTGGGGAAAGGTGAGGGGTATCTGGGTTTTCCAGTTAAGTATGTCAGTATTCAGTTTGCTTGATCCAAGTCCCCACATTTGTTCGAGCACACTTTGAGGATTTGGCTTAATAGAAAGCGGTTCCACTACTGCATATACTGCAGCTATTTCCTCAGGAATAATTGCTGCTGTAAGCAATGCACCGAAGCCGGTGGAAGAAGTGCCTTTCAAATATATTTTACCAGCATCAATGGGGAAATGACTGGCAGCCCAGTGAATCGCCTCAATGTACCTGCGCTGCGGATAGGTCTTAATAACTCCGGTGGTAGGGATTGGGTTATTCTTGGAATAGATGTTAAAGTTTTCGTGGTAACAACAATAGCGTGAATTGTCACCGATATTTCCCTGGTTATCTGGAATGGGGAGCCAGTCATTAACACCAAGCACGTAACAATTGGTAAAGTCACCATCCAATCCTGCTCCGCCACCCGCTACTGCACCTTCTCCTTCATACACTATCACCAGAGGATAACTTGCTGCATTGCCTCTTTTAACAAGGTAAAAATTGAATCCATAAGAACCTGTACTGTTTAATGCCGGATACAAGGATGTTTCCTGGTTATTTCCAAACTGAACATATTGATGCTTCACATCATTACCAGCCGTTTGAATGGAATCCTGAAAAACTGGCTGTGGCTTGGTTACCAATTCAATTACGGGGAGTAAAAGTGTGTTTTTATCCAGGGTCAGACTTTTTGCTTCTTTATTATTCGAAAGATTTTTTACGGTAACTGCATAATAATAGAGTTGAACTCCAGTGCACGTTACTACATATAGTCCCTCGTTGGCTGCAAGAGGTGCTCCATCATCTTCAATTTTATAATAGAGGTCCTCCTGGGTATCCTGCGATAGCTGAATGTTCTTTGAAGAGTTGTCCCTCACAAATCCTAAAAAAGTTTGAGTGTTTAATTGTGAGGAGGTGAGCAGGGGTGTGGTTGAACGATAAACATTGTACTGCAGGTTAGCAACTGAAGGATTTTTCCAGGTAAGAAAAACCTGCCCATTACGATAGGTGGCTTTTAATTGCGAGACTGAATAAGCCATGACAGCACTGCTTTGTAAAAACCAAAATGAAATAAAAGCCATCGATAAGATGATGGCTTTTTTGGGTTGGGTTTGGTAAAGAGAGGTCATGGGAAAGGAATGTTATTAAGCGGTAGAAAAAAAGAAGGGTAGGTTGAAAGCCCTCATCTTGTATTGCATAAAGTTGCATTCGGAATTGCCTGTAAGCAATCTCTTCGTCAGCCCTGCAATCCACAATGGTGATTGAAAATGAACGAGGTTCTCCTGTCTGTTAGATGAAATACAGGTAACTACAGGTGCTCTTTTTAACAGAAGCATCCATGGGCAGGCATTCTTAGCCTTCAATAAAAACGGAGGTATCCGGAACATTGGGTTTGGTTTTTTGCTGTCTGCGACAGCAATAGTGTAAAATTCACACTAAGCTATTTAAGCAGAAAGCAGAAATTCTGGCAATTGTTTGAATTTTTTGCCGCTCTTTTCCTGGAGGAAACCTGCGCGGCATGCAGTAGGTTTTATCTTTCCGTTTTCAGGCGGGTGTTTGTTTTGATGATGAAGTGATCGTTGACATGATTTTGGATTTCCCTGTAAACATTCCTGTTTCCCCAACATTCAATGTTTCGGGCATTAGCTTATTCTTAAATCTGTTACTGTTAATTTGTTGGAATATTGAACCAACTTCTTTCCACACTTATTTAAAATTCTTTCTTATCAATCAATTTATGTCCTCTCAAAACTGCTCTTTACTGTACTTAAGCAGTTATTGAAAATCCTATACCCAAAGTGCGGGATAGGTGATTTGCATTTTATCAATGCATGGGTTTGGCGATAAAAAGAGTATGGAATGGACATAGCCTTCCTTACTTTTTCATCAGGGTTGCGACCTTACGGCAAAAATCGCGCTAAAAATCAACGTATTAGGTAATTGAGGCGCTAAATTTTATCCGTTATTTTTAAATCACTGACCTCAAACACTAAAAATATTACGCTAATATATATATTGCCAAAAATTGCAGAAGAAAAATTTAGAAAACGTTGAATAAGAACTAGTGGCAAGCTCCGACTGTCCTTATATTTGACAGGTTACCATTATGAAAGAAGAAGCAAATCTGCCACTGACAAGGGAAAGGTTTTCGCTTGCAGACTGAATAGAGAGGAAGTTTTTATAGGTCATCTTAAAATTTGCAGGGAAAAAATTCATGGGTAACAACGAACCCGATTAATGATATTAACGATCATTCAGTCGCAGAAATCAGGTCTGCCTCTTTCTCAATTCTGCCACATTCTCTACATGCTTTGTTTGCGGAAACAAATCGAACGGGCGAATACGCACTACTTCATATTTTTCATTAAATAACTGAAGGTCACGTGCCTGCGTGGCAACATTGCAGCTTACGTAAACAATTTTCTCAGGCGCCATCGCGAGCAATTCCTTTACAACTGCTTCCTGCATGCCAGCGCGTGGCGGATCCGTAATCACTACCTGCGGCGTTCCATTTTCTGCATGAAAGGAATGGTCGAGAATCTTCGCAATATCAGATGTGTAAAAGGATACGTTGCTGATCTGGTTGATAGCTGCATTTACCTTTGCATCTTCAATGGCCTGTTCCACCTGCTCTATGCCCACCACTTTTTTGCAGGATCGTGCCAGGTAAAGGGCAATGCTTCCTGTTCCGGTATACAGATCGTAAACAAGCTCATCACCTTTTAACGCGGCATACTCTTTAACACATTCATAAAGTTTGGCAGCCTGCCTGGTATTGGTTTGAAAAAAAGATTTGGCGCTGATACGAAAACGGAGATCATCAATGCACTCATAAATTGAATCGGCTCCGTCAAAAGTGATCACCTCTAAATCATAAATGGTGTCGTTCTTCTTTTGATTCATCACATATTGCAGGGAAGTGATTTCCGGAAATGAGGCCTGAAGAAATTTCATCAGTGCCATCATCTTATCTTCTTCTGCTCTTGCAAACACCACCAGCACCATCACCTCACCCGTTGCTGCAATCCGGATCACAAGGTTGCGCAACAGGCCTGTCTGATTGCGAAGATGGAAATAATCATAGCTGTTTTCAATGGTAAATTTTTTCACTGCAAGCCTGATCCGGTCGCTCAACTCCGCCTGCAGGAAGCAGGTTTTTACATCAAATACACGATCAAATGCGCCGGGCAAATGAAAGCCCAGGGCAGGTTGTGGCTGTTGACCGTGTGCTCCATAAAAATCGTCCGCCATGAGCCATTCGCGATTGCTGAACGTAAATTCTAGTTTGTTGCGGTAATAGCGGTCATCTCCCCCAACAATAGGTTCCTTTTTGTGGATACTCACTTTACCTATGCGCTCCAGCGTATCAATTACGGACAACTCCTTATAGTGTAACTGTGCTTTATAAGTCATGTGCTGCCACTGGCAACCACCACACTTGCCATAATGCATACAAAATGGTTGCTGACGGTCAACGGATGGTTCCAATACTTCAAGCACTTCCGCTTCCATCCAGTCCTTCTTCTTTTTTGTTACCCGCACCTTTACCAGTTCACCCGGCACCGCACCTTTAACAAATACTACCTTGCCTTCAGAGTGTCCAATGGTTTTTCCTTCGTTGGCAAACGCGGTCACGGGTAATTGTTCAATAATGGTTTCTTTACGTTGCATGAATGGTGGTGAAGGTACGTTGCAGATGTGGTTAGTGTTATAATGGTTAAATGCTAAATTGAAGGGTTGCAGCAAAGCTCATTTCCTCCAACCATAGTCATTCATCACCAGCTTATGTCTTAACTCTTATAGTCTTGCGTTTTTAATGTTCTTGAATCGGAGGTTCCTCCATCCATGTTCTCATTCTATGTCCCTACCCTCCAAAAACTGCCGGGCCAAAAACATATGCTTCTCATTTTAGATGCATTAGGTCGTTACTTAAAAATAAATATCTTTGCCTCCTCCAAAAAAAATCCAAACCAATAGCATTCAACTTTTTATGAAACGTAACTTAATCGTTCTAACCCTCCTCATTGCTACCTATTTCGTTCAGGCACAGATACCGGTACAGGAAAGTCCCACATTGTTCACTATTGGAAACGAAAAAGTATCCAAAGAAGAATTTGTGAAAGTGTATCAGAAAACTAACGTCAGTGGTGAAGCTGATTTCAGTGAAAAATCATTGCGTGACTATCTTGATCTTTATGTGAACTTCCGCCTTAAAGTAAAGGAAGCACGCGACATGAAGCTGGATACTACTGCAGCCGTACTCAATGAGTTCAAGACCTACCGCAGCAAACTTACTCCGAGCTATATGTATGACACCGCCGTAGTTCGTGAAGCCTATAACCGGATGAAGACGGATTTACATGTGGAACACATCCTTGTAAAATTGGATCCCAATGCAAGCCCCGCTGATACATTAAAAGCCTTCCGGAAAATTTCCAACTGGAGAAAAATGATCGTAGCAGGAAAGAAAAACTTCAATACCCTTGCTGCCGATTCATCCAGCGATCCCACCGCAATAGACAACAAGGGTGACCTTGGCTGGATCACTGCCTTGCAGGTGATTTATCCATTTGAAAATGCGGCTTATAATCTAAAGCCCGGTACGATGAGCATTCCGGTTCGTACCCGCTTTGGATATCATCTGATCCGTACGATAGAATCCAGGCCGTCACGTGGAACCGTTACGGTTGCGCATCTTTTCATCAAGGTCCCCAATAATGCAACTGATGAAGACAAGCAAAAAGCAAAACAGAAGATCGATTCATTATACAACCTTGTTGACAAAGGTGGTAACTGGGATGAGCTGATCAAGCAGTTTTCACAGGACAAAACATCCTCTGCAAATGGTGGTAAACTCGCCGCTTTCGGAACAGGACAAATGGTTTCCGAATTTGAGAACACTGCTTTTGGGTTGAAAAACCCGGGAGATATTTCACCGCCTGTGCAGACTAAATTTGGCTGGCACATTATCAAACTGGTCGAAAAGAAACCAATGGGTTCTTACGATTCAATGAAAGATGACATCCGCAAAAAAATAGAAACCGGTACCTGGTCTGATTATGCCCGGCAATCCTTCATTACAAGGCTGAAGAAACAATATAGTTTCAAGGAAATTCCTGATACAAAAGATGAACTGCGCCGTAAAATGGATTCCAGCCTGCTTAAAGGTAACTGGAGTGATTCGATGTACCATGGAATGATCACTCCGATGTTCGCGTTGGGAGACTCAAAATACAAAGCCGAATTGACACCCTATAAGCAATATCAATTTGCTGATTACATTGTAAAGAACCAGCGAAAATTCATGAACCAGGGCAGCATAAATAGTGTATACGATAAGTTGTATGATCAGTATGTTGGTGCAAGTGTTACTGCATTTGAAGATGCACGCCTGGAAGCAAAATATCCACCTTTCAAAGACCTGATGGAAGAATACATGAATGGCATTCTCCTTTTCGATCTTGCCAGTGAGAAGGTGTGGACGAAAGCTGTGGAAGACACCGTAGGACTGAAAGCATTTTATGAGCAACGCAAGAATAATTACATGGGACAGGAACGTGCTGAGGTAACTACTTACACTGCAAAAAACCAGGAAGTAGCTGATCAGCTCTCCAAATACCTCGCAAAGGGAACATCCAATGCAGACATTCTTGCCAAAATAAATAAGAAGTCTAAAGACAACCTGGAAATTTCCACAGAAGAATTCGAGAAGGGAAAAGATTCAGAAATAGAAAAACTTGGTTGGGAAGCAGGAAAAACATACACCGTAAAAAGTGATTCTTCTATTCGTATACTGAAGGTGAACCAGTTGCTTCCTCCTGCGCCTAAGCCGTTGAATGAAGTAAAGGGTTATGTAGTGGCAGATTACCAGGAATCGCTGGAGAAATCATGGATTGCTGACTTGCGCACGAAATATCCTGTTTCTATCAATGAAAAGGTATTTCAATCGATGGTGAAAAAATAATCTTACGGATTTGCAGTAAACCATGCCGGCCTTAAACCGGTTGGCAGAAGCTAATAAAAACAAATAGATTTGAATAGCGCTTGGTAGATGCCCGGCGCTATTCAGTTTTAGGTAGTTCATGAAAGCAGCTTATCATTATAGCGCAATACTCCTCCTTACCCTCTTGGGATCATGTAACTATTTTAACTCTTCCGACAAGAAGGAAATACCCATTGCACGGGTTTACGATAAATACCTGTATGAAACCGAATTGGAAGGCATTGGAAGAGGTGCTGCACGTCCTGAAGACAGCATAGAGGTAGTAAAAAACTATGTGGATAGCTGGATACGTCACAACCTCATGCTAAGATATGCGCAGGATAACCTTCCGGAGGAAGAGAAAATGCTCAATGAACAATTGCGTGATTACCGGGAATCGCTGCTTATTTATTTGTATGAAAAAGAGTTGCTGAACGATAAGCTGGATACTGTGGTACTGGAAGCGGATATTATCAGGTATTACAGTGATCATAAGGAAACATTTGAGCTGAAGCAAAGCATTTCACTGGTAAAGTATATCATGCTCCGGATGGATGCACGGGTGAATCTGGATTCGGTCAGGATGTGGATGCGCAAGATCACTCCCGATAACTATCCAAAGCTGCGTGGATTTTGTAATGAAAACGCAGTCCGTTATTCAATCACCGACAGCATTTGGTACAATAAGGATGAGCTCGGGGCGTTCCTTCCCGTTGGTAAATTTAATCTTGAGAATGCACAGTTTAACAGGAGTTATCTGGAAATACCTGATTCCGGTTACGCATACCTGATAAAGTTTGAAGATTCCCGGATTAAAGGAAGTGACGCACCTATCAGTTTTGTACGTGAAGAGATTACCAGCATCATCCTGAATAAACGAAAGCTATCTTTTATCAGCACCATTCATAAAAGCATTTATGATGAAGCCCTTAAGAAAAACAATTTTGAAACCTTCCTTGACTCTGCCGGTAACGCAAAGAGGTAAATAAACAGTAGCTTCGCCACTCATTCAAAACAGATTAAGATGTGTATGTCGAAAATAGTTGGAATTTATAATCGGATCATTGAAAATTTACATCCTTAACTGATTCATTTGTTAGTGCGTATAACCTTTCTTTTTAGTTGTTTTCTCATCACCAACCTGGTTCAGGCACAGCCGAAGCTGGTTGACAAGATCATCGGCATTGTCGACGATCGTATGATCCTGCTATCAGAAATAGAAGCACAGTATCTCCAAAATACCTACCAGGTAACTACACCAATTCCACCTGATTTCAAATGCGAGCTTTTTAATGCTGCACTTACCGAAAAGTTAATGGTGGCCCAGGCAATTATCGACAGTGTGGAAGTAACAGATGAGCAGGTGGAAAGCGAGCTGGACCGCAGGGTACGGGCATTCTCAAACGTAGCCGGTTCAGTAGAAAAACTAGAAGAATACTATGGTAAGTCTATCATAGAGATGAAAGATGAATTCAGGCCGCAGGTGCGCGAGAATTTACTGGCAGATGGAGAAAAAGCAAAGATTGCCGGCGAACTCAAAGTAACTCCGTCCGAGGTAATGACTTACTTCAATAAAATTCCGAAGGATTCATTGCCGTACTATAATGCTGCTACCGAATTGGGCGAACTGGTGATCTATCCAAAAGTGAGCGAGGCGGTGCGTTCTTACAGCAAAGAGAAAATGACTGAACTGCTGAACCGGGTAAAAAACGGGGAAGATTTTGCAACGCTTGCGAGCTCTTATTCTGAAGATCCAGGAAGTGCTGACAGGGGAGGTGAATTGGGTTTTTTGAATCGCGGAGAATTGGATCCTGCCTTTGAAGCAGCGGCTTTCGGGTTAAAGAAACCGAATGAAGTTTCAGATATCATTGAATCCGCCTTTGGATTTCACATCATTCAACTGATTGAACGCCGTGGCGACCGAATCAATGCGCGTCACATACTCATCAAACCGAAAACAACATCCTATGATTTGACCAGGGCCGGTAAGCTGATGGACAGTATTTACAACCTTATTCAATCCGGAAAATATTCTTTTGTTGAAGCCGTCAATAAATTCAGCGAGGATGAATATTCAAAAGGGAATGGTGGCATGCTCGTAAATCCTTCTACCGGATCCAACCAATTTGACATCAGCGAGCTGGGCAATTATGATCAGAGCCTGGTGCCTGCCACGGATACGCTCCAGGTGGGTGCTATTTCCAAACCGATGATTTTCCGCAATGATCGTGGTGAAACAGGATTTCGCATGCTATATATGAAATCAAAAATAAAACCGCATCAGGCAAATCTCAAAGATGATTATAACAGGATACAGGATATGGCACTTGGCCAAAAACAGGTCGACACTATTAACAAATGGCTTCAGGACCGGATCTCAAAATCCTATGTATTTGTAGCTCCGGAATTTCACGATTGTAAGGTGATAAAAAAATGGATCAACAACAACGAACAGTAATGACGTATGAGAATGATGCAGCTGCAGTGGATGGACTGGCTGCCTGTTATCACAAATTAACCAAGGAAATAAATAAGGTAATTGTAGGCCAGAAAGAAGTGGTAAAGTACGTGCTCATTTCCGTGTTTTGCGACGGACACAGCCTGCTGGTAGGAGTTCCCGGTCTTGCTAAAACCCTGCTGGTAAAAACTATTGCCGATGTGCTTGACCTTAGCTTCAAGCGCATTCAGTTTACGCCGGATCTGATGCCGTCTGACATTATCGGTTCAGAGATCATGAATGAATCACGCCAGTTTTATTTTAGCAAGGGCCCTATCTTTGCCAATATTATTCTTGCCGACGAAATTAACCGCACGCCTCCCAAAACACAGGCTGCATTGCTTGAATCGATGCAGGAAAGGAGTGTAACCTTTGCAGGTCAGTCGCATGCATTGCCACTTCCCTTTTTTGTGCTCGCTACTCAAAATCCAATAGAACAGGAAGGAACGTATCCTTTGCCCGAAGCACAACTCGACCGTTTCATGTTCAACATCAAACTGGATTATCTGTTGAACGATGAGGAAATTTCAATGGTAAAAAGTACTACCTCCTCCAGGAAAATAACATTGGATAAAATTGTTTCGGGAACTGATATTCAGTTCTTTCAGCAATTGGTAAGAAAGATTCCGGTTGCAGACAATGTATTGAACTATGCGGTTGCCCTAGCACGCAAAACCCGTCCCGGCCAGCCGGAAGCTCCTGCTGTAGTCAATGAGTATGTTTCATGGGGTGCAGGTCCGCGGGCGTCACAATTTTTGGTGCTTGGGGCTAAATGCCATGCCGCCATCAACGGGAAATATTCACCAGATATTGAAGATGTGAAAGCAGTAGCAACCCCTATTCTCCGCCACAGGATCATACTTAACTACAAAGCTGAAGCAGAAGGAACTTCTATTGAAGACATTATTACGAAGCTCATTTAACAGACTGAATGTATCTGTTCCGATGCGTATCAATTTTTCCTTAAGCAGGATTAACCCGCCATTTGTCCGGTAAGACTTATATTTAGTTCCATGCTACCGATACTGCAGGTCATCATAAATTTTGTGTTGCTCACCTCGGTGAAGACGGATGCCACCTTTCTGACTACCGATTATTTACAAAACGGATACTACATCACTTCAAACAACGAATTGCAGAAGGTGGACACATCCGGTAATTTGCTGGCCACCTATAATCAAAACCGCTATGGGAAGCTGCAATTTACGGATGCCACTAATCCGATGAAGCTCGTGCTCTCTTACCCGGACTATGGAACAGTGGTGATAATTGACAACACGCTTTCTGAAGTAAGTGCACTTTCCCTCCGTAAAATAAACATACAGAGTTATAGCGCCACATGTTTTTCTTCTCTTGATAACAACATCTGGGTATTTGACGACCAGGATTATAAGCTTAAAAAAATTGACAAGAACAATAACATCATTGTAGAAAGCGGAGATATGTTTTCATTGATAGGAAAAGCCATTCAACCGGTTTTTATGCAGGAGAATGACCAGTATGTGTATCTCAGCGATCCGGCAGAAGGCATTGTCATCTTTGATGTGTATGGTACCTATTACCAGACACTGCCCTTTAAAAACATTCAGAAATTCCATGTTCGCAGCGACCAGCTATTTTTCCGGGAATCAAATACGTTGCATTCATACCATATTAAAACCCTCGAATACAGGGATATCGCCTTACCCGATTCCTCTGATGTGAAAGATGTGCGCATTGAAAAAAACAGGTTGTACGTGCTGCGACAAAACAGCCTTGATTTTTATTCCTATTAAATTTTGAATAGGGCTGAATGAGTGCTATTGCTATGGCCTATACCATTTTGGTTACTGCTGAAATTATTCCTCTCCTTCTTTCTCTCCTGCTTTCAATCCCAGCATTTCATAAAGCGGTGCAACATTATATACATTGCGGTTATACTTGTTGGCCAATACGATGATACATGTGCCCTCTTCAGGTTTCCTCACAAAAAGTGTATTGTATCCGCGCCACCATCCATTGTGATAGATGATCCGTGAACTGTCCTCGAATTCCTTCAGTCGCCAGCCAAGTCCATAGTTTTTCTGTCCGGGCTTTTCATAACTATATCCTTTATAAGCCTCATCAAGAAGCTCTTTTTTAAGCAGCAAACCATTATTAAGTGCCTGATCGAACAGATACAGGTCCCATGCAGTTGTGTACACTCCTTTATCACCCGTAACGCCGTCATAGGGAACGTCTCCCACACGCGTCCACTTTGTTCCTATATACCCTACCGTTTGATTGTTGTGCCTGGTGGAGTCTGTTACATCACGAACATAGGTGTGATACATGTGGGAAGGGGTAAAAATATTTTCTTCGAGGAAAACAGGATACAGCTTGCCGCTTACCTGCTCCACGATATAAGCGAGCAGTGCATAATTGGTATTGCTATACTGGAATTTGTGGCCCGGCGTTGCCTGCAACGCAGGCTTATGTGTTACAAAATAATCTACGACATCGTGATTGGTGATAAAATTATCCTTAGCCAGTTTCATGGTATCAAAAAGATAAATATAATTGGCAAGACCGGAACGGTGGTTGAGCAATTGGCGGATGGTGATGTGTTCATACGGGAACCCTTTAATATACTTTGAAACCAAGTCATCAATGTTCAATTGGTTCCTTTCATGCAATAGCAGAACAGCAGTGGCGGTTATTGGCTTGGAAACTGACGCAAGCTGAAATGTTGCAGAATCCGTCAGGTCTGTTTTTTGATGATAATCCGCAAAGCCAAAGCAGTTTTGATAGATCACTTTTCCATTGTGCGCCACCAGTACGGTTCCATTCATTCCGGCAAGCTTTACTTTGTGTTGAAAGAACGTATCTATCCGAAAAGCAAGAAGCACATCTGCCTTGTTAAGTGGCTCAGGATGCTCCCATGCATATTTGTGAGACTCATGCCGGGCAGAACTTTCATTGCAGGATAAAGAAGGCAGGAGTAGCCATAGACTGAAAAGAAGAGCCTGAAAACAAAACTGTGTATATCTTAAAAACTTCGCTATATTCACCATTTGAAGAGGGTTGGGCGAAGATATTTCATTTTAAAGCATCTTCGGAAAAGCATCCGGAAAGAAATACACACCTCTTTTAAAGATTGTACTTTAAATGCCATCCATCATTAAAAACACAACTGATCAGCAAACCGAAACATATCATTTGCCTTGGGGTTCTTACCATCTGTTATTAGAATTAACTTTAATTCAACAATTTTCCAGCGGGAAAATATTTAAGTTTACCAAAATTTAAAGTTTAAATAATTTCTTTGAAAATAAATTTTGATGTAACATTTTGATAAGTCCTAAGTTTAAATGAATAGTTACCGAACCTGTCAATCTCTCAAGTAGCACCTCAATGATTAAAATGCCTTGCTGGCGTTGGCATTTTTAGTTTGTGCTATCTTAATAATTTCGACTTACGTGTGGATGGACATCCGTATAATTCAGTTTGCATCAATCTCTGAGTTGTAGGGTGGGTAAAGTGCAGGGACACCTCGCTTAAATAGGTTAACAGCAGATCACATCACTCTATAAAATCACTTTTACATGCAACGAATTTTTACACTTTTTTTCCTGGTAGTTTTTGCCGCCGGACATTCCTACTCCCAATGTGCTTTGCCTAAACCGACTAATGTAAAAGTTGCTTCTGTATATAGTTGCAATGCAACCATGACCTGGAATGCTGTTGGCGGTGCAGCGTATTATATGGTGAAGTATAAAACAGAAACAGGAACATTTATTCTGCTGCCGGATATCGTTGTCGGTACTTCCTTTACATTCACAGGACTAAATGCCAATACGCACTATACTTTTGCAGTGGCATCTTTTTGTATAAACAACAGTAACAACGGGTGGAAACAGGTAAAGAAGGCCACATTAAAATGTTCTCCGCCGATG
This sequence comes from Chitinophagales bacterium, assembly GCA_039919825.1. GTDB lineage: Bacteria > Bacteroidota > Bacteroidia > Chitinophagales > UBA10324 > JACCZZ01. The sequence continues at coordinate 23,015 of JBDSEW010000059.1, forward strand.
TCGCCGGCTATTGGCGCCATTGCTGAAGACGGCGCCACTTTTTCATGGGTACCTCAATGCGGCTCTACTGTTTTCAAAGTACGTTATAAACTTTCTGCTTCTTCTAACTGGACCAATCTCCCTAACACTACTGCGCTTTCTTACCGCTTTACCGGCTTCTCCAGCAATACCTCTTATGATGTAAGTGTGAGAAGCGATTGCGGTGCGAATGCTTCTTCATGGACAGATCCTGTAATATTTATTACTTCTGTGCCTCCGCCGGGAGTAGTTCAGAATCCCAACTTTATAATCTTTTTGCTGGATGACGGACGATACGATAATTATCAGCCTTCCGGTGGCCCCGCATGGTTTCAAACACCTTCCATAAACCGTATCGCTAATGAAGGCGCCAATTTTACCTACACCTTTCCAACAACTTCACAATGCGCACCAAGCCGGGTATCCATTTATACTGGTTTGTACGCTCATCATCATGGTGCGCTTGACAATACTACCCGAATGAATGACGGCCTTCCGCTGGTACAACAAATTTTAAAAGACAATGGCTACTACACCGGTTTTGTCGGAAAATATGGCCAGCTGCAAGGCAAGCCCATAGGGTTTAACTATTGGGCTACCAGCGATGGCAACGTGTTTTTCAATGCTAATTTCAATATCAATAACGGTGCAGACACCTTAATTCCAGGTCATATCACAGATGTTTACCAGGATATAGCAATTAACTTTTTGAACAGTGTGCCCTCAGGAGATCCTTTTTTACTGATGTTTTTTACGCGTGTTCCACACGGTCCCAATCTACCGCGCACGGAAGACCGCAGTCTTTATACTTCAGAAACAATGCCCTTCCCCTCCAATTTTGCAAAGTATACCACTAATTACCCCTCTTACTTTTACGATACCCATAACTGGAACTATACCCCGGAAGAAACAGACTCACTTACCCTCCTTGAGTTCCAGGCAATAGCTGGTGTTGAAGACAATGTTACTACTATTATGACCTGGCTGGAAAGTCATAATGTTCTTGACAGCACCATGATCATTTTTACCTCCGACAATGGTTTTTTACGTGGAGAACACAAGCTGGAAGCAAAGCAAATTGCCCAGGAAGAATCTATCAGAATACCCCTTTATATTCGTTTCCCCTCCTGGTTTGAAGCAGGAAGTACTTATACGGATAAGATGGCTACCAACATTGATCTTGCTCCATCCATATTGGAGGCAGCCCACATCCCCAACACCTACGGAATGGACGGTATGTCGATCAAAAAACTCGCTGATGGAGAATTAAGCAGGAAATATTTCTTTTATCAGTATGCCGGAGAAGCAGGTGCTCCATCTATAAGAGCAGTTCGTTCCCTGCAATACAAGTATGTGAAGCATTATTGCAATAGTTTGGTGGAAGAGTTCTATAACCTTGTTTCCGATCCTACAGAAAACTTTAACCTGGTCAACAATAGTTCTTACACAACCTTAGTTCAATCTTACCGGATTATACTGGATAGTATTCGTACTTCGGTTGGTGATTATACACCGCCTAATATCAATTGTAACCTCTCAAATCCACAAAAGGACTTCAGTAACGGTGATGAAGATGAAAATGTAAACGACCGCATACTGAGATTGTGGCCAAGTCCCGCAGATTCCTATTTCCTCCTTAGTTTCAATGAAGCGGGCAATAAGGAAGATATCTCGGTAGAGGTTACCAGTGCCCTTGGAGAATCCATTTACAAAAAGAATATTCAACAGACAGATGTTTTAAACATGATTGTGGATTGTAAAAAATGGACTTCGGGCTTTTATGTTATTACCCTGAAAAAAGGCAATCAAACCTATAATGAAAAAGTTATTGTAAACAATTAGCAGGCATTCTGAAACTACAATTTTTAGGAAACCCCCTAATCGCCCGGTCCCTGGACCGGGCATTTTTATGTTCAGCTTCTCCTGCACCTCCCTCACTACTTTTTTTCATCATCCGCAAATTTCGAAATGCCTGAATTGAAACCAGCCTTCGCAGAGTCTGTTGTGGATAATATCACTGAAGTTAATAGAAGTAAGCACTCCAAACCTGGATGAATCAGTTCTGGTTCCGGATAATAATTGGAATTAATCCACAGAAGCAACAGATTTGAAAAATCGTCTGTATTTTCATTCTCCTTAATTCTGTGCTTTGCAACCAGTTGCAGCCACTTCATTAGTGATCCATGAATGAGTATTCCAATATCCAGCTTAAAATCAGGCAGCTTGAAGACCAGCTCAGTCAGAGTACTGATGCCTTTGAGCAGGTAGATTGTATGAACGAGTTGGCGGGGGAGCTATTTGTCTATGAGATTGGCAAAGCACAAAATTATTGTCGTGAAGCCCGAAAGCTCGCGGAGTTAATAAACTATGAAAAAGGAATTGCTGATTCCTGCAATAAAGAGGCACTCTGCTGCCGGATCCGTTCAGATTTTAAGAAGTCAATATTACTATCACGCGAGGCACTTGCCATATTTGAATCGCTTGAGGATAAGTCAGGCCAGGCTGATTCCCTGAACAACATATCGTTCATGGAAGTGAACGTAGAAGATTACGAAAGTGCACTAAAGAACAGCCTCCGTGCTTTGGCGCTTGCAAAAAAAGCCGGAGAGAAAGACCTGGAAGCATTTTCTTCACTGGTGATTGGGATGGTGTACGAAGCACTGGGAGATTATCCTGT
>JBDSEW010000082.1:0-15616 GCA_039919825.1 Chitinophagales bacterium
GGGTAACCATTTCATACAACGTAAATATAACATGACCACCATCGAGTGCAGGAATGGGTAAAAGATTCATAAATGCCAGTGCAATAGAAAGAAAACCGGTAAATGACCAGAATGCCAACCAGTTCCAGGTAGGGTCAAAGGCATTGGCAATGCTGATGAAACCACCCACATGCTTGTAGCCCTGCACCTTCGAAGAAAAGATGAGTCCGAATTGCTTTACGTAGTTAGTCAACGTTTCCCACGCTTTGTGAACACCGGCAGGCAATGCGCCGAAGAAAGAATATTTGATCACCCGGGTCTCCATGAAATCTGAACCCGGAGCCACCTCCACACCAATCAATCCGTCCTCTGAAATGGCCATCTTTTTCAAAACGGTGTCGTTATTCCGCAACAATGCCAATTCAACTTCCTTTCCTTTGTTTGACATCAACTGGCTGCGCACCTCATCGTAGTACCTCGCAGGTTGGTTGTTTATTGCGAGCATCTCATCATTCACTTCAAGGCCTGCTGACTTCGCTGCAGAATTTGCAGAAAAAGCTTTTATCACAAAAGGCATCCGGGCGGAAATAAAATCTACCGACTTATTGTCGATGGCTTTCTTTATCATCAGCTCATCAATAGGAACCTTCACAATTTCTCCATTCCGCTCCACCGTTACTTCTTTGGCCATATCAATAATGATGGTGGCTGTAACCCTGTTGAAGTTTTCAACCGGTTTGCCATCCACTGCCACTATTTTATCGCCATCCTGAAAACCCATTTCCCAACCGATAGAATCTACTGCAATGCCGTATTTGAGGTTGCTGGTAGGAATGTATTCTTCCCCTGCATAAAATAATAGCATCCAGTAAATAAATATGCCCAGCAATACATTCATGATTATACCTCCGAGCATGATGATTAAACGCTGCCACGCTGGTTTGGACCTGAATTCATAGGGTTGCGGAGGAAGCTTCATGGCTTCTTTATCCATAGATTCATCTATCATCCCTGCAATTTTTACATAGCCACCCAATGGCAGCCAACCCAGTCCATATTCTGTTTCTCCCTTTTTAAACTTGAAAATTTCAAACCATGGATTGAAAAAAAGGTAAAATTTTTCTACCCTGGTTTTAAAGAAACGGGCTGCCATGAAATGCCCCAGTTCGTGCAGTAAAATAAGTATGGAAAGACTTAAAAATAACTGTCCGGCCTTTATGAGAATGTCCATCTATTGTGAGTTCGTAATTTAGTGAGTAACGTTATTGTTAAAATCATGCCAGTCGCTTAACGGCTTCCGCAGCATATCTTCGTGATTGTTCATCGGTTGCCACGTAGTCGTCGTAGCCTGGTTTTCCGATAAACGCAATATGCTCCATGCAAAGTTCAATCACTTCAGGCATTTTCACAAAACGTAATTGATCGTGAAGGAAAGCATCTACAGCTATTTCGTTGGCTGCATTAATGATGCAGGGTACATTTCCACCCCTGTTAAGCGCTTCGTATGCGAGCGCAAGATTACGAAATGTTTTGGTATCGGGCTGTTCGAAGGTCAGTTGTGGATAGTTGAGAAAATTAAACCGGGGAAAATCTGCCTTCATGCGTTTAGGATATCCCAATGCATATTGAATCGGTAAACGCATGTCAGGCAATCCCATCTGGGCTTTCATGGATCCATCTTCAAATTGTACGATAGAATGAATGATGGATTGCGGATGGATGATCACCTCCACCTGTGCTGCCTTTAACCCAAACAGCCATTTGGCTTCAATCACTTCCAGTCCTTTATTCATAAGAGTGGCCGAATCGATGGTCACCTTCGCTCCCATCGTCCAATTGGGATGCTTTAATGCCTGTTCTTTGGTAATGGATTTCAAATATTCAGCATCTCTTCCCCGGAAGGGCCCGCCGGAAGCAGTGAGGTAAATTTTCTCAACCGGGTTTTGCCATTCACCCACCATGCATTGGAAAATAGCTGAGTGTTCTGAATCAACCGGATAGATATTCGCTCCATATTCTCTTGCAAGCTTCATTACCAACTCACCTGCTACTACCAGGGTTTCTTTATTGGCCAATGAAATGGCTTTACCTGCTTTGATGGCGGCCAGAGTAGGCTTTAATCCGGCATATCCAACCATGGCAGTGAGCACCAGGTCTACCGTTTCCATACCAACTACTGCACAAATGGCTTCCATACCGGTATAGACTTTAATATCGTGCTGATCAAGTGCAGCTTTCACGATAGTATATTTGCTTTCATCACCAATCACCACACAGTTGGGATTAAAGGCAAGGGCCTGTTCAATTAACAACTCTGCATTCGTATTGGCACACAACACTTCCGCCTCTAGAAAATCTTTTTGCTGCGCGATTACTTCGAGCGCCTGTTTGCCAATGGAACCCGTGGAACCAAGTATGGCGATGCGTTTTTTTTCAGTAACAGAATCGGATGGTGATGATTTCAATGGAACCTGTTTGGTATTTTTGGATTGCAGAAAGGTACAGTTCAGTTCCTTTGTATTTATTGTTTATAATAATCCTATTTATAGTACAAAGAAGCTGTTTTGAAATCATTTAAAAAAATTACTTGCCCAATGTTTCGACAAGCTCAACATGACCTCCGCGCGCCGGCAACCCTGACGCTGTCGAAGGGCTGAGGAGGTATAGAAGAATTTCAAGATCATTTCAACAGCTTCTAAGACACGAAGCTTTGTATCAATTTAACTTCATTTCTTAGTGTCTTTGAATCTTTACAGCAAACTTTTTCCCAGTACTGTTTTGCGCTTATTCAACCACCAATTTCTTCATAGCTCGAATTCCTGACTCATTGGTTATTGAAAGAAAGTAGATACCCGCCGGAAGTTCATTGCGTTGCAAAATTCCTTTTTTACCGGTGATGTTCATCGAACGCAGGTTCTTTCCCCGTACATCTGAAAGGTTGAGTTCATAAATTCCATACTCCGGAAATTCGATCGTCGTAAAATCGGTAAGCGGATTGGGATAAATTTTTACCTGCTGAGTGAAGAGCTCTTCGATACCGACCTGAACCGGTAAATAAACAGTGGCTTCAGCAGGACAATCTGTAACATCTTTTATAACTACTGAATAAATTCCGAATGGCAAATCACTAATCGTTGAATCCGTTCCACCGTTGCTCCATGAATAAGTATATGGAGGGAAGCCTCCTTCTACATGCACATTGAGCGCGCCGTCGCCAGCTCCAACATACGACTCATAAGTATAATCAAAAGCCAGCTTTAGCTTATCGAGCCGGAAGGTGTCAAGCCAGAATTTTCCATTCAGCAAAGATGGAAGCGCACAGCCTACATGATCCAATCCTGCACCAGAGCTTTGTAATGAAATACCGCTTGCGCCATACGCAATAAATGAATCATAGGCTACATAGGAATTCAGATAACTGACATCATGATCTCCTTCACAAAAATACATGCGCATGGGAGCTTCCGGTTTCCAGTTGTAGGTATCATTTAATTTTAAAAACCCATGGAGCTTATAATCGGGATTACTATTAAAAGAATCGAGCACCGCAGGAACAATGATGTCATTGGGAACTGCCGGCATTACCGCATTCACATCACCCATCGTATGCAAACCATCGAACAATGGTGGTAACAAGGTATCATAAGGAGCTACTAAGAAATCTGATACCGCATCATACATATGGTACACACTGTTGTAAGACAACAAAAGGTATGGCAGGTAACCTGGATTTGGATATTCACCTCCCTCAGAAATCACGCTGGCCTGCACACCGGAAAGATCATACGGACCTGACATGGGTGTGGATGCTGTTACCGTAAAGTAACTGCTGTAATGTTGCTGTATCATTTGATGAGCCGCCATAGTAGCATGCCCTCCCTGTGAGTAACCTATCAGGAATAACTGGCCGTTTAAAGTAATGTCAAGTTGATCGCAAATAGAAAGTGAAACAACCAGTAAGTCCGCTACGGCTCTTGCTTCCGTTTCTGCATGCACGTAAGGATGTAATCCAGGTGAATCACCGAGTCCGAGATAATCGGGCATACATAACACTGCTCCATCTGCTGCCATCGACAATCCAATGATGACTTCACTTCCTGCTAATCTTGAAGGCACCTCTTCTTTCAGGAGGATGGTTCCATGCTGGTAACTCGCCAAAGGAGCATGACAGTTAGGAGCTATAGGCGCAAAAAAAGCTCCGGAGGCAAGGATGGGCATACTGTCTGCGTCGAGAGTATTGTAAAGCACTTTATATGCTTTTACACCATAGGTGCTGGGCAGAATAATGCCCGGAATTCCATTGGCTGTATAGATGCTGTCAATCTGGTTGAGTGTGTAGGTTGCAATTAATTCATAAGATACCAATTGCTGTGCATGCGATCTTACCAGGAAAAAACTTAAACAGCACACCAGGAAAAACTTTCTCATAATGGATGAATGAATGCGGTCAAAACTACTGTGATTGGAGGAGATTAAAAAGTAATAGCTGGTTATACAGAAATTAGCAACGGTTACACAAGGCAATTAGATTCAAAAATTTGTGATTCCTGACCGTAAAATAATACAAGCGCCAGAACGAAAAGGCGCCAAAAAATTAAAAAACTATTTATGCTTCACGATTTACCCGGATCATTCTAACTGCGTTTGGATATTGAGCAAATTTTCCTTTCTCTTACTACCCGGACACAAAATTTTTATATCTCAAAAATTATTGATCTCTGACTTCATGCAGTCATACTTCTTATCCCTTAATTTACGACACCCCTGGCACAGGGTGAATACCAAATTGTCGCATTGATGGTTGGAAAAAAAGTAAAATCATAGCTGTCATCCCGTCTCGAGAAATTCGGGATCGGGATCTCCCAATTTGGCAGAGATACCGATCCCGATAGTCGGGACGGCATGACCATTCCATTTAGCGCCAATTTGGTATGCACCCCCTCGCACCTTCTCGAAATTCCTTTCCATAAAAATCCTTAGTTTCACCACTTAATTTCCAATTCATTTCCATGAAAAAAATCCTACTCATCACCTGCTTATCTATATTCGGATTTTACATTCAATCATCAGCAGAACCGGGCGATACAATTGTTGTTCAGGCCTTCACATTCGGTTCGCCCCAGGATGCATGGTTCGTATTTCCTTCCGACACCATCAGGTTTGAAAAGATACTGATGAAGTACACTTTAAAATGTAATCCTGCACAAAGTCCGGCCTGTGGTGAATGGGATTACCTGACCTACACTTACCTCTATAAGAACACCGGTTTCCAGGATTCAACGCTTATTCATCAGCCTACTTACACAGTGAATGGGGCAAGTGCAGACAGTATTTCTTACATGAACACCCCTTCCTATCACTACTCACCTACTTGGCAATATTTCATGGTGAATACGAGCACCACTTCCTTAAGCACTTATCTATTGGGAAATGGTGCTACTGCCACAACCGCTCCGTTTGGTGCATCGAATCCTGTTTCACATACACAATACCTGTGGAAGGCCAGTGAAATTTCAGCCGCCGGCATGACTGCAGGAAATATTTCCGGATTGCAATTCTTTTTGCAATCGGTTGGAAGTGAGCTGTCCAACATGACCATCAAAATAAAAACTTCTGCACTCGATTCATTATCACAAACTACTTTTTCAAATGCCGGTTTCACCACTGTATATTCTAAAAACACTTCTTTTAACGCCACAGGTTGGAACAGCCTGCAACTAACTACTCCCTATAACTGGGATGGAATATCCAATTTAATTATCGACATCACTTACGACAATCCACAATCTTCACTCAATAACGTATTGGCTTCCACAGCTACTACTTTTTCTTCAGGGTTAACCAGTGCCGGCAGTGACCGCGTGGTCTCTTTTCATTCTTACGGTTATGTGGATGTTCCCATCAATAACCAGGTTGCGAGTATTGACTCATTCGTTACTGTTTCATTCTGGTGTTATGGTTCTCCTGTGCAACAACCCATGGATGGAACTGTCTTTGAAGCGATAGATTCATTCAACAACCGTTTGCTGAACAGCCATCTTCCCTGGTCAGATAGCAGGGTGTATTGGGATGCAGGTTTTGCAGGAACCGGTTATGACAGGATTGATAAAGCGGCTACAACGACACAAATTGAAGGGCAATGGAATTACTGGGCCTTCACAAAAAATGTTGCTACCGGTTCGATGAAAATTTACCTGAATGGTTTGCAATGGCACAGTGGCACAGCGAAAACAAAAAGCATGAAGGGAATCAAATACTTCCGCCTTGGCAAGGGCAACTGGAATGGGTCACAAACCTATGAAGGTAAGATGGATGAGTTTGCTGTTTTCAATGAAGAGCTGTCAGAGGCAACCATTCAATCGTACATGTATAAAACGATTGATGCGTCACATCCCAACTATGCAAACCTTGCTTTGTATTATCATTTTGATGATGGCAATTATCAAACCTTCGCAGATGCTGCTCCGGGGAATCATCCTGCTGCAACATCAGCAGGCGCAGACAATCCTTTGAAGGAGGCTTCAGAGATTAGTTCCTTCACATCAACCTCTTTGCGTCCAAACATCACCTTTGAACGTGGTGTTTATGAACAATACATCGATTCACTTTTAGTAATTGATTCCAGCATCAATGCACCGATTCAGATTATTACCTACAATGATTCTGTCAATAATCCGGGTGTTGCCACCAGCACAACCAATGTGTGGCCTGCTTACTACAATAATTATGTTTACAATGCGCAGGGTGATGCAATAGATTCGTCGCTCGTAACACCTGACACTACATTGTACATTGCGTATTATGATTGGTACAATAAATATCCGCAGGTGTTCCGGTTTGAGCTGGCGCGTTATATCACTCCTTACGGAATTAATTTAAGTCTTGGTGATGGATTCACCTGGACATTTGATGTGAGTGATTACAGGCCCTTGCTCGCAGACAGTGTTCATCTGAATGCAGGCAACTGGCAGGAGTTGCTGGATGTAAAATTCCTGATGATTGAAGGAACTCCACCACGCGATGTATTGAGTGTACAAAACCTCTGGAATGGAGGTTTCAACTATGGACAATCGAGTGATCCTATCGAGAATCACCTGCAGCCATTAACTCTTAACCTCCCATCAACTGCTGTTAATACACGGTGGAAATCAAGGGTGACAGGGCATGGAATGGACACGCCTCAAAATTGTGCTGAGTTTTGCTCGAAGACGCATTACTACAAAGTGAATGAGGTTGAGCAATTCTCCAAAGCGGTTTGGAGAAATGATTGCGACCTCAATCCTGTTTATCCGCAGGGTGGAACATGGGTGTATGATCGTGCTAACTGGTGTCCCGGTTCTGAAGTATGGACCTATGATTGGGAACTAAGTCCATATGCCACTCCCGGAACTTCCGTCACGCTCGATCACGATGTGCAGGCCTATACCAATACTGGTGGCTGGGATTATTACCAGATTGAAGACCAGCTGATCACTTACACTGCACCCAACTTTACGCTGGATGCATCGATAGAAGACATTCTTTCTCCCAGCACCGACCAGATGTGGGGCCGCATGAATCCGGTATGTACTAATCCGGTGATCAAAATAAAAAATACAGGTGCTACCACGCTTACCTCTTTAAAAATAACGTACGGTCTTGATGGTGCCACGCCATCCGTGTACGACTGGACCGGTGAATTGAATTTCACGGAAGAAGCAACTGTGACACTGAATACTTTTGAATGGACTTCCAATGCCACAAAGTTTTTGGTAACAGTAAGTAATCCGAATGGCGGCGCCGACGAATATGCCATCAACAACACAAGGGCCTCTCAATTCATTTATCCTGCGGTAATGCCAGAACAGTTTTTTATTGAATTGAAAACAAACAACTATCCAACCCAAACCAAATACACGCTGAAAGATGAGGCAGGAAATATCCTGGTGAATAAAACCGGTTTGGCTGCGAACACCATTTACAGAGACACTCTGGATCTCGAAAGTGGTTGTTACAAATTTGAATTAACGGATAGTGGACAGGATGGACTTTCCTGGTGGGCCAATCCCGGACAGGGCAGCGGATACATCCGTTTCAAAAACGTGACCAACAGTTCTGTCATTAAAAATTTCAATAGCGATTTTGGCGGGCAGGTGTACCAGCAGTTTACTGTAGGGCTTACTACCGCAACCGGTGATTACATCTTCACCGATAAAACGATCGTTGACGTATATCCCAACCCAACAGATGGACACCTTTTCATCGACATTAGTCTTGCTGAAAGAAAAGATGGCAAAGTCGAGATCACTGACCTGCTGGGGAAAAAAGTATATTCTTACGAATTCAAAAATCTAACTGCCGAAAGTTTGGAAGCTGACCTTTCGCATTATCCTCGTGGCGTTTACTTGGTGACCTTTCATTCAGGAAAAGATCATATCACTAAGAAGGTGATGGTGCAATAGGGACGTACTTTGGTTGAAATGAGAGGATTGAAGTCAGAGATGGGGTGATTGCCACAAGACCTTTGACTTAGTACAATTATAACCTATTTGATGCCCTTCTAAAAGTATTTAACCCAGGTTTTTAATTGCTGCAAGCAAAAAAATACATCAAGCCACTATTTTCTTACTACTTTGTGACATGATTCGATTTGCCAAATTCCAGGTAAAAATAATTGCGCAGTCAATTAAATTCAATTGTATATCGCAAAGTGTTATCCTGTCAGCGGAAATGTCAATAGCACTTCTTTTAGAATATCTGGAAGTTTGCAAACTGAGGGAATCCAACGAATCACTGCACTATAGCTGGAGAAGAAACAGCACTTGTGTTTGGATAATTACTCCCCCAGCATTAAATGCATTGCTACACCACCTCGATCGCGATCACGATTTGAAGGCGACGAGAATTAGTATAAAAGCATCACCGGTTAAAAATAATATTAGTACAGCGAAGGCAATACAAGTATGATTTATATCCCAGACCCAACTGCCCGGATTACAAGTTGTAATCCGGGTTTATTTTTTTATTTCATTTTGTCTTTCTAAGAATTATGTTTTGCTACTAATACACGAAGACTCAAAGTTTTTGTATCAACTTCAATTTATTTCTTTGTGCCTTTGCGACTTTGTAGCTTTTTTTATTTCAGATTCTTGTTCTAAGAAACCTGATTTATGCTACTAAGGCACGAAGGCTCAAAGCTTGTGTATAAATTCCTATATATTTCTTTGTGCCTTTGCGACTTTGTAGCTTTTTTTATTTCATTTTCTTGTTCAATGAAACATGATTTTCTGCTAAGACACGAAGACTCAAAGTTTTTGTATCAACTTCAATTTATTTCTTTGAGCCTTTAAAGCATCTTTTCTAAGGAAAACTGAACTGTAGCTATTTGCATTTTTAAAAATGGATTGGCATGTGTTCTGTCAGATGGAATTTATCCGAATGGCTACAGAAAGAAATGCATGATGAATAATTCCTCTTTCAATCCTCCAGCGGAATCAAATACTATTCTTCCTGATAAATTTTTCAAGTGCCCGGGACGAGATTCGAACTCGTACACCTTACGGCGCCACCCCCTCAAGATGGTGCGTCTACCAATTTCGCCACCCGGGCATTCATTTAAAAGAGGCAATTGCTTTTTTCAGAAGCGGGGCAAAAGTAAAAAATCTTTCTGCTTTCACTGCTAAAAAAGAAACGCGCAGTAATCAACTACTGCGCGTTTGAAAAATATCATTGAATTATTTTACCGTACCAAGGTCACATTCCCCTGCCGCGATATGGTAACCCCTGTAGCAGAGGCCACTCCTTTCAGAAAGTAAACATACACTCCAACGGGTTGCTTTTCTCCTTTGTAGCTTCCTTCCCAGCTCAGGTTATCCGGTAACGGTCCGCCAATCACATTTACATTACTGATGGCAAACACTTCTTCACCCCAGCGGTTAAATACCCTGAATTCATCCAGGTGGGCAAGTCCAAGAATCACCGGCCGGAAGAAATCATTTTTTCCATCACTGTTTGGAGAGAAGGCTCCGGGAAATTCTACCAGGGGATCAAGCGTAACAGTAATCGTTACGCTGTCTATTGCAGGACAGCCGTCGGCCGTTATAATATAAACTACGTAGGTAGTAGTTTGCGTAGGTGATGCATTTGGTGTTGCACTTGTTGGGTCATCCAACCCATCCGGAGGAACCCACAGGTAAGTAGCGCCGCCTGTTACAGAAAGAGTAGTATATGTTCCAAGGATAATGGAAGTATCAGGACTTGTAAATATCGGTGGGACAGGAATGATACTTACTGTCAAACTATCCTGCCCAACGAATGGACATGAATTAGCATCCGTTCCTGAAACAGTATAGGTAGTAGTTACCAGCGGTGTAGCAGTAGGATTTGCAATGTTGGGATCAGTGAGTGTTCCCGAAGGCGACCACGAATACGAAGTACCTCCCGATGCAGAAATTTCGACGCTCTGGTATTGACAAATACTTACATCAGGGCCGGCAACAATCTGAGGGAATGGCTTCACAAACACAGTAATGTTGTCGGATGAAGTACAGGATCCCACCCAGGTTGTAAATACATAAGTGGTGGTATTGTCAGGTGATGCAACTGGATCAGCCACAACTGTTGAGTTTAATCCGTCTGATGGCGACCATTGGAAATTTATGCCACCTGATCCATTCAGCTGCACAGCGCCACCTGGACAGATGGTAGTATCGCTTCCTGCAACAGCTATTACGGTATCATATACTTCTACATGTACTGTATCCGTTGCAACACATCCAAAACTGTTGGAAATTGAAACGGTATAAGTCACCGAAACATCCGGGCCGGCAATGGGATTGGAAATATTTGGGTTGTTGAGATTGTAATTGGGTTCCCAATTAAAATTGCTGGCTCCCGTTGCAACTGCATTCAATTGAATCTGGTCCAGCTTGCAAATGATGGTATCATCAGGTATCGCATCTATTGTTGGACTGGGGAAAATGTTAATTATCTCCGAAATTGTATCTGCGCAGCCCGCAGAATTACCCACTATCAGCGTTACCGTAAAGCTTCCGCTATCATCATAAATATTGCCTGGATTTTCTACATCAGCAGTATCACCGTTTCCAAAGGTCCAGAACCAGTCGCTTACATTGCCATAATCCGTAGTAGAGTTGTCATTAAACTGAACCGGTTGCCCGACACAACCATCCGGTGCCGATATTCCACCTGTAAAAAAAGGATATACAAATACAAGTCCGTACGCTGTATCTGCACAAGTACTTCCCGGGTTAACATACATGGTAACAGTATAGAGTCCGGTATCAGGAAATGTGAAAGTGGGTGTTATCTCAGAAGAAGTATCTGTTGTTGAGCCATTCACTCCAAAATCCCAGAAGTAACTGGTGGCATTGTTCGAGTTATTCGGGAAATTAATGGTAAATGTCTGGCAGGAATTAAAAATTGCAGGATTACCTGGAGTATTGCTTCCTCCATCAATAGATGCTTGTGGACCAATACATTGCGCTACGTTAAACTGGAAGTCGCGTTTATGTTCTGCGAGCAATTGTCCATTCCGGTATTCTGCAACACAAACACCTACAACAAACTGTCCTATAGCTGTTGGTGTAACAGTAAGCTGTCCTTTTACAGGATCTATTGCCATTGGAGGAGAACCGCCCATTGGGTTGGTTGCAGAATACGGTGATACAAATGTTACAAAGCTATAAGGTGGTGGAGAAGGTGGATTAGGATATGGATCGGTGGAATTTGCACCAAGGTAAGGATCACAAAGTGAATAAACCAATGAATCGCCATCAGGATCTGTAGCAGAATGATCGAAAATCAAAGGTTCTGCAAGACAAATAATAGGTGGCGGGAAATTATTGTAATAGGGGCTACTGTTGCACTCAGCCAGATCAGGATCAGGAATGTGGCCTAAGTAAGTGGCTCCTGTATTGTCAGGGCTTTGAATATTACTAATAGAATAATTCCTGCAACAACGCTGATACACCATGGTATAACCACCAGGTGATGGATCGAGAAATACGTTGTACTGGAAAATAGCTTCTTCCACACAAATACCCGGTGGTACTACCAGGCAGGGATTTCCTGTATTATTCGGAAGCGTATCCGATCCGGGAAAAGGAATTGGCAATGTGGAAACGATATTTCCCGCTGCATCAAAAATGAAAACATTGGTGGGGTCATCGTACGCAGCAGCTCCGCTGAAACAATCGCGGTAAACTTTAAGGGTGATCAGGTATTCGTTATTCCCCAGGCATTCATAAATCATTTCTCCGCCCACAATATGTGATGCTTTCGAGAGAAATGGCTGTAGGGAAACAATGGTAACACATAGGAAAAAGCGTAAACATTTTTTCATGTGGAAGTCGGTTTTTTCAACTTATTTAGTCAACGT
Source organism: Chitinophagales bacterium (assembly GCA_039919825.1). Taxonomy (GTDB): domain Bacteria; phylum Bacteroidota; class Bacteroidia; order Chitinophagales; family UBA10324; genus JACCZZ01. The sequence goes on from JBDSEW010000082.1 coordinate 12,359, forward strand.
AATAATACAACATTTCCTTTTATTAAGTATGTTTTGCCGGAGGACAGGGATTTTCCTGACATGAAGTAGACATAAGTCCCCACTCCTTCTTCTTTGCCCTGAAAAGTACCATCCCAGCCTGTCGTAAAATCTTGGGATTCGAATACCATTTCGCCCCACCGGTTAAACACTTTAAAAGTTTCTGATTCAAATAAGCCAAGCACTATCGGAAATAAATAATCATTCAATCCATCTCCATTGGGTGAGAAAGCATTGGGGAAAGTCACCAGTGGATCGTCAATAACCGTTACTTTAAGAACAGAAGAAACCGGACACCCTTCTGCAGTAATTGCATTCACTGTGTATTCGGTTGTTTTCAAAGGAGTAACTACGGGATTGTTAATGTAAGGATCACTTAAAAAGTCGGGCGGTACCCAGGTATAAAAATCTCCGCCATAAGCGTGCAATGTTGCCGATGTTCCAAGATACATCAAGGTGTCTCCCGTAACGTCAAGCGGAGGAGGCGCAATTACAAAAACGATGATTGAGTCATGCACTATCACAGGGCAACTGTTACTGTCAGACGCCTGAAGATGATAAACAGTAGTATTTGTTGGAAATGCCAGCGTATTTCCGGAAGCAGCATCGGCCAGCGAGAAAGCAGGTTCCCAATCATACGAAGAGCCACAGCAGGCCGTGATCATTACACTATCTCCAATACAAATGGATTGGTCAGGGCCTGCAGCAATCTCCGGATCCGGTTTTACCAATATCTGAATGGAATCAGAATCAATGCACGAACCAATAAAGGTGGTCATTATATAGGTGATGGAAGCACCAGGTTGTGCCTGCGGGTCAGCAATATCCCAATCGGATAAACCTGCAGTTGGCGACCAGCTATAATAGAAGCCTCCCGAACCATTCAATTGAACGATTTCTCCCGGACAAATGATCGTGTCATTTCCGGCGAATGCTATCACGCTGTCATACACATTTATTTGTACGCCTGCAGTATCGGTGCAGCCCCATTGATTGGTAACTGTAAGCATATAATGTGTATCCACATTTGGACTTGCCAACGGTGTTTGCAGGGTATTGCTGTTAAGCCCATAGGCAGGTGCCCAGGTGTAATCTCCTATTCCGCTTCCAATCAGTTGAACAGTATCCAATGAACAAATAATGGTATCCGGATATGCTGTAGCCTCCGGTTTTTCATGAATGGTAATGAATCCAAAAACAGTATCGAGGCAACCGAGGTCTGTACCAACAATTAACTGAACATAATAAGTACCTGTGGTATCAAATGCATAAACAGGATTCTGTTCCAATGAAGAAGCGGTGCTTCCAAAGTTCCAGAACCAATAGTTAATATTTCCAACACCACTCGTGGATTGATCGGTGAATTGCAGGGAATCAATCACACATCCGTTAGGAAATAAAAAATCGCCTTCCAGAACCGGATAAACATAAACAATCCCATAGGCTGTATCGCCGCAAAAGGAACCGGGATTTGCGATAAGGGTAACAATATAGATACCCGTATCAGGAAAAGTATACGTAGGCACTTCCAGGTTCGATGTATCATTGGTTATTCCTGTAACACCAAAATCCCAATGGTATGAAGTGGCGTTGTTGGAATTATTGGGGAAGAAGAAAGTAAATCCATCACATGAATTAAAGAGCGCAGGGCTATTAACGGTATTGCTGCCTCCATTTATCGATGCTAATGCATTGTTGCAATTGGTCACGTTAAACTGAAAATCGCGGCGGTGCACGGATAATAAGTCGCCGTTACGGAATTCACTTACACAAACACCCACTACGTATTGCCCAACCGCTGTAGGTGTTACCGTTAGCTCGCCGGTCGAACCATCTATTGCCATTGGAGGTGCTCCACCCATCGGATTATCATAAGTATATGGCGCAACAAAATTTATGTTATTGTAAGAAACAGGAGGACTGCCGGGAGTTGGCTGCGGGTTAAAAGAGCTTGCCCCATCGTAAGGATAGCACAATTCATAAACCAATTCATCGGCATCCGGATCAACAGCAGAATGATCAAAAACAAAAGGGGTGTTGATACAAATAAGTGTCGGTGGAAAATTCACAAAGTAGGGACTGCTGTTACAGTCTGCAAGGGCGGATCCGGGTACAGTGGCTTCATAGGTAGCCCCCGTATTTCCCGGATCAGTAATATTCACTATCGTTGAATTCCGGCAACAGCGCTGATAGATCATACGATATCCTCCCGTGGTTGGCGGTAAATGAACCTGTTGTATAAACACGGCTTCTTCCACACAAATGTTCGGTGGTACAATCAGGCAAGGGTCATTAGTATTGTTGGGGATCTGATCAGATCCCGGAAAAGAAATAGCCAGTGTGGTGAAAAGCGCTCCGGTAGTATTGTTGTATATAAAAACATAGGAAGGATCATCATAAGGGGCCTGGCCATTGTAACAATCCCTGTAGACTTTTAAAGTAACCTCGTAATCATCATTACCAACACATAGATAGGATAGCTCACCACCAATAATATGAGAACCAAAAGAATCATACGAAAATGTACACAGTGCCGCCAGCAGCCATGCATATTTCATTCGTAAGATTCTTAAAAGTTGATACATCAGAGGATTTTGGCTTCGCCAAGATAGCTATTCTTTGAAAATGATTTACCGGCTGATCATAACTTTACCCACAAAGCTTATTTTTTCGTCGCTGAGCCGTATAAAATAAACTCCGGGCGGGAAAAGAGAAACATCGATATCCAGTGAGTTTCCGGTGGATTCATATTTCCCGGCGAATTTTTTTTCTCCCAGGCTATTTGAAATCAGTAAGGAAAATGGTTTGCCCCTAAAATAAACAGGGAGATCTACCTGCATATTTCGGGATGCAGGATTCGGATACACACGTATTTCCTGATCTATTGACAACGGAGGAACAGCTACATTCGGAGCATCATCATAAAAGGTTACTCCACCCCTGTAGTTACCAACCAGCAATTCTATTTTACCGTCCGCATCTATATCGCCACCGGAAACCGCAACACGCAGGCCATGATAAATCTCTGCATAAGTAGAGTCAACTTTCAGGAATGTTCCTGTTAAGTTATCATCAATATTTCCGTACTGAAAAATAAATCCTCTTTCACAACCTACCAGCAAGGTGTATTCCGCACCCGGCTCAAGCTCTACAAGATAAGGAACACTGTATCCCGATGTAAATCCGGGTTGGCGCACATCTACGTCGCCGAAGAAATTATCTGTCAAAGTAAAAACAGGA
>JBDSEW010000093.1:0-6042 GCA_039919825.1 Chitinophagales bacterium
ACAGCGTGGTTATACCTATTATACAATGGGAAAACCTACAGAAGCTGTTGCTGACTTTACTTCAGCTATTAACCTTCAGCCCGACCTTGCGGCGGCATATTATTGCCGTGGACTTGCAAATAGCCAGCTTGCAAAGAAGGATGCTGCTATAAAAGATCTTGCTCAGGCAAAATCATTGGGGTATGAAGGCGATTTTTCGCTGCTTGATCAGTTGCTGAGTCAGTGATGATTTGCTTTCAAATCAATCACAGCTTGCTTTCGGATCGTTTTCTAAGAACTGCTTAGCGGCTCTTCACGTTTCAATCCAAACTTATCCATCTTGCTGTAAAGGTGACTTCTCTGGAGATCAATCTCATCAGCGGTTTTGGATACGTTCCATGCATTGATGCGTAACTTGTATTCAATATATTGCTTCTCCATAAAATCACGGAAATCCATAAACTTGTCATGTCGGTTGAAGAGCGACTCCATCGGATCTTTGGTAGCGTTGGCTACAGCAAAGGCAAGCACTTCCTGTTCAGTAATTTTATTTTCACTCAGAATCACCAGCCGTTCCATCACGTTGTGGAGTTCCCTGATATTACCCGTCCAGTTGATGGACTGCAATTCCTGGATTGCTTTCGGAGTAACCGGTTTACGGGGAATGCCGTAGTCTTCGCAGATCTCTGTTACAAATTTTTCAGCAAGAATCGGAATGTCTTCCTTACGATCATTCAGGGATGGCACATGAATGATGATCACACTCAGGCGATGGTAAAGGTCCATCCTGAAATTACCCTTGTCAATTTCACGGCTCAGGTCCTTATTCGTTGCCGCCACAATACGCACATCCACAATAATTTCCTTGTCACCACCTACTCTTGTAATTTTGCTTTCCTGCAGGGCGCGCAACACCTTTGCCTGTGCACTGAGGCTCATATCACCGATCTCATCCAGGAAAAGTGTTCCTCCGGTAGCAGATTCAAACTTCCCGATCCGCTGTTTGATTGCTGAAGTGAATGCTCCCTTTTCATGGCCAAATAATTCACTTTCAATCAGCTCAGAAGGAATGGCAGCACAGTTTACCTCAATCAGCGGACCTGATGCTCTGTTGCTCTTTTCATGGATCCAGCGGGCCACCAGTTCTTTTCCTGTTCCATTATCGCCTGTGATCAGCACACGCGCATCGGTTGGAGCAACCTTGTCAATCTTTTCCTTGATTTTTTCTACTGCTGGCGATTGCCCCAGGATCTCGCGAGTCTTGGAAACCCTGCGCTTCAACACTTTGGTTTCAGTAACCAGTGAAGCCTTCTCCAAAGCATTGCGCAAGGAGATCAGCAACCGGTTAAGGTCCATGGGTTTTGCTACAAAATCATAGGCCCCTTTCTTCACTGCTTCTACCGCAGTATCAATCGTACCATGTCCGGAAACCATAATCACCGGTGTATCCGCATTCGTCTGTTGAATTTTATCAAGCACCTCGAGCCCATCCATCTTAGGCATCTTTATATCGAGCAGGATGGCATCAAATGCTTTTTCTTTCAGCATATTCAGTCCTTCCACACCATCATTGGCTTCTTCTACCTTATATCCTTCATATTCCAGAATTTCCCTGAGGGTTCTGCGGATGCTTTTCTCGTCGTCAATGATCAATATGGTCGCCATGTAATTGTATTCTTTTTTGAAAGATTGCAAAGGTAGAAATTCCGGCGCAGAAGAGGTTCACGGAATCGCTATAAAGATGAATTGTTGGTGTAAATCCGATTCAATAAGCACTGTTTAGAAGAATAAAGACTATCCGTTATCTCACATTGTCCCTTTAAGGTCATGCTGAATTTATTTCAGCATCCTTCTATTTTCAGAACAGATCCTGCCCACAGGATCCTTCGGAAAAACAAGTTCAGGATGACCCGGTTATTTTGAGATAACTTGTTAGTACTTCCGGCTATCAGTGCTGGATCATAAACTTTATTCGCTGTATCCTACCGTCTTTTACTGCACTTAAAAAATAAATCCCGTTGCTCCAGCGGGAGACATCAATAAACGTAACCAGTGGTTCAATGTTACGCTGCAGCAGACATTTGCCTGCTACATCAGTGATAACCACCTCTAATGGTATAGTAACCGTTTTATTTGCCTGAAGTTGTAACCATTGTCCGGCAGGATTTGGAAATACAGCAATGAAAGAGGTGGGTGCATTTTGCAATTCATTTATACCGGTGTGAAGTGCAGTATCCTGATAAAAAATTTGTGTGATCACAGGTACACCCAACACTTCCTGCGCATTGATCTGGAAAACAGGAGTTCCTCTTTCCTTCGCCAGCCACTTGTATTCATAGGATTTCAAAGTAACATTGGTGCCGTAATTCAATGTATCAATATAAATACTGTCAACATCTGTAATAGCAGCAGTTACTCTCAGTGCTTCAAAGGTGCCGACAGGTGTTAAAACCGTTCCCCAGCCATCTACCGTATTTACTCTTTTGCGTTGTTGTGAAACATAACCTACTCCGGTTAATCCCAGTGAAAAATCCGACTGTGAAGAATCCATTGCTCCATATTGTAATGGGAAATGATAGATCATATCCTTCCCGCCATACACAATAGGAACAGGAATGCCATCGAATGTTCCCGCAAAACCCAGTTGCTCATACAAACCGGAAGTGCTTTTATAGACCAGGTACACATTATCCAGTGTCAACTGATCTATGGCGATCGCGTAACCCGTTTTATCGGCGAGGTTGGCGCCGGAAAACAGGAGTTGGTATAGAAGCGACAATCCGGACTGATCAGAAAAGGTATCGGTTACGGAGGTTAACGGAATGAGCTGCTGAAAATTCCAGGTATGATCAGGCCCGGTTTCCAAAGGATCAATGGTTAAGTCCACCACAAGGTTGGTGGTAAAAAATGTCTCGCCGGGTTGAGGCATATCAGATTGAATAATCGTAACCTGCGCATTTACATTACAAATTGCAGTTGCAAGTGCAAAGAGCAACAGAAAAAATTTCATGAAGCAACTGATTTAGGAAATGTACCGTTCTGCAAAATGCAGGGCTGGTAGCATATTATTTCTTAGCAGGAATTTCCTTCACCATTACACCATTTTCCCAGGTTTGTGTTTTCATGTGAGCGCCTGACTCGTCATACATTTTCCAGCTTCCTGTCTTTTTTCCTCCTTTATAATTGCCTTCAGCATTTAATTTTCCTGATTCATAAAATTCTTTCCACGCGCCCTCCTCTATATTGTCGCGGTAGCTCCCCTGCGATTTGATTTTACCACTTTCATAATACTGTGTTGAGGGGCCAATGATAACACCCATCCTGTAAACATATTCAACAGAGGGGCCACCTTCAGGGAAAAGCCACCGGTTGATGCTGTCGCGTTTTCCATCCTTCCACATCCCTTCTTCCTGCAAATATCCATCCGTTGAATACACGCGCCGCCAGCCATTCAATACACCTTTCGTATAGTTCTCTTCCGTTTTCATGTATCCACCAGGATAATAATCATGCATCAGGCCATCCAATGCGCTATTCCTGATGTATTGTTCCCGTGACAGCGATCCGTCATCTCCAAAAATTAAAATCATACCATCATAGAAATCCATGTTATACTGCTCTACCCTGCTCAATGTACCATTCTCAAAGTAGGTGCGCCACAGTCCTTGCTTTTTACCGTTTAATAGCTGGCCTGCGCGGTAAACTCTGTTTGATGACTTGTAATAAATATTCATGTCAACAACATTGTAGGCTTTCTGGTCGTGGATGGCTACAGTATCATAGTATGCTTCTTCTGCTTCTCCATCTTCATCATGAGAATGCTCTTGCGCACTTACGATGAAAGGAAAAAGAAACACTAATGGGAAAAACAAACTTTTCATTTTGCAGTCTTTGGTTTTTGATTATTTCCTGATTGATTTAAAAAGTAACAGCCGCCTGCAAAAATAAAGAAGTTGAAGAAGTTTGTTCCGGCATTATCAATCCCAGTACATTTTCAGATCCAACCCTGAGATGAATGCGCTTGCTGATCACCGCGCCAGCCAGTACACCTGCTCCCAGCCTGGCCGTTCCACCATAGGAGAGTAAAATTCCGGCAGTGAGCCAGCGAGTGAATAAATATTGCGGTTGAATAAAAAACATGGGCAACAAATCCGGATACGGACGATAAGTTATACCAGCCCTGCCCATCCATTTGTTACTGAAGCTGTGAAAGTAAACGAAAGAAAACCGCATCGGAAATACTGTACTGTAGGAACCAGATTCTACGGCTGTGCCTGTTTTCTTAAGAAGTGAATCTTTATTAAATTGAAAAAAAGTGGAATCAGTGTCCAATAGGAAATCAGTAACAGTTATCCCCTCAAAATGTAATGAACTATCTGCTGAATACAAGGTGGCATGTTTGTTCCAGGAAATTATTCCCAGGTCGTTGACATAAAAAACGAAATTTGATCTTCCTCCTTTCGGCGTATAACAGATCATGATATCTGCAGCGGCACCAACTCCGTCTACCTGCAAGCTTCCCGTGTTCGAAGAGTCTGATTCCATATACTTAAAATCATAAACAGCATCAATATATTCTCCGTTTTGCTCTGTAAAAAGGGTAGCATGGGTAAGTTCAAGGTCAGTGCCATTTTTTACAGATAAAAATGATATGCCTATTCCTGTTTCCCACGCTGATGAAGCGGTGAAGAATTTTTTCTGAATTCCGAAACGTAATTGCCGATAATCATACAACTCAGAACGTGTGTCGCTGAAGTCAGCAGTAGCTCCGGCAAATCCGGCATTGCCAAAAAACACCACGCTAAAGAGATCGTCTGTAAATTTTGTTTGCTGAATAGCGCCTGATTTTAAACTAAAGGAAAGTAATGCAGGTGAGTGGAATAAAAAATCAGGGGCTATAAAACGATAATAGATTTCTCCATCTGTATTGAACTCAAATACATTTACAGGTTCCAGGTCTTCTGAAACAGAATTCTTCTGATCATCATCAATAAACTCATTGCGCAATGCTGCGATGCTGAATGAAAGGTTTACTGAATTGGAGCTGATCACTCCATTTCCTGTGATGCCGAACTCATGGGTCAATGAATCTTTAAACTGTCGCGTTGTCAATGAAGCTGTATTAAACGACAAATCATTCCAGCCTGAAAATGAACCTGCAGATTTTGTTATCGCTGTGTCGCTTGTTGTTTTCTGTGAGAAAGAAAAAAAAGGAACCAGCATACCTACCATTAGCAATAAGAAGCAGCGATAACCCATGCGTTTAGTATCCGGTATAAAAAATAAATGAGCCAGTTAACTTAATATCAAGAAGGTAATCATCATAAATCTTCAGGTACGAATTGCAGGCACCGGATGTTGTTGTAGCAAAAGCGGCACGTATAACTATCTTCTTCGCGTTGCGGAGGTGATTCATTTTTATTTCATCTACAGGAATAACAAGCACCGACTTTGTTTTTTCTGAAACAACACACTGGTCATTTATTTTACCGGCTGCAATGAGCGAGGAAGCAATAAACAATGAGTCGAGGAAATTCATCGCCTCGTCATAAAAATACAATTGCGGTATAGCATTTAATGGAAAACCATTGTATGCAATAACCGTAAATGTTCCCTCTTTAATAGTGGGTTCTCCTTCTTCCTGGCTCGCCAAAGAAAAATCAACCGTGTCCTGCAGCACCAAATCATTTGCTACCAGCGACAAAGGAATGGTAACATCCAATGAAACATCGAGCGCGCTGGTGTCGTAAGCGAAATCGTTATATCCTGAACTGTTTCCGTTCGGGTTCACAAATACATCCATTGCATACTTTAACTTATCAGGAAGAATCTCTACCAGTGATTTGATATTTGAATTGGAATTGTTCAGTGTAAAAGTGGTGAGCGACGGAATGAAAGGATTAGATGTTGCGGGAGGAATAGCCAGTGGTTCATTTAATTGATCCCATTGCAGCGATACTATTTTTCCGTTCGATGAATTAACGGCAGTAAGCTCGTACAAATTTATCCTGCTCGAAACTCCCACACCATTCTTCACCGACAGATCAATGTCTGCACTTTCCA
>JBDSEW010000119.1:0-9711 GCA_039919825.1 Chitinophagales bacterium
GATCCTGCTTATCCAGCAGCTCCTGGTTTAAAATCATTACGTCCTCATTACTGGATTGCAATTCCTCACGTGAAGTTTCTAATTCTTCAGTAAGGCTTTGCATTTCTTCATTACTGCTTTGCAGTTCCTCATTTGCCGTTTACAATTCTTCATTTGCAGGATCCTGTTCTCGGAAATGCTGAGCACATCTTCTCTTGCACGAAGTAATTCTGTTTCCAGTTCCTGGATGCGCAGGTTGTATTCGTTCTTTTGTAACCTATTGCTCCGGTTACTTTTACCTGGGTTTGTGCAGGTTTTAATTTATTAAAGAGTACCAGGAAATGTGTTTCAGCAGATGTGATAAGTGGAATGATTTCAATATCCCGGAATATTCAAGCCAAGAATAATATCTCTTTTATAAAGCAGCACTCCATTTTGATTTTTTGAAAGCGTAACAATTCCGGAACCGCCGCGCTTTTTCCGTTGCTGCTTCAATTCATCAGTTAAAAAGTGATCATCCTCAAACTCGATCTCATCAACGTAATATTCGTTGAGGTGGGGTTCTTTTATGGTGCAATGAATATGAGCCGGAATGGAAGCACCGGGATAAGGAGCAGGTTGAATAGTACAGATTTTATATTGTCCCAGGGCATTGGTCCTGATCCATCCGCGAAGATGTCCATTGCGAAGTCCGGTCTTTTGATCTTTGCCAGGAGAATAATAACCCTTAGCATCAGTATTATAAAAATAAACAATCACGCCTTCGGCAGGAGTGGTGCCATCTGAATGATATACTGTACCACTCACTTCTATTCTTGTTCCTGCTTCCTGTTTATCGGCGAGGGTATCTATCCAGTCCATTTTATCAGGCATTCCTTCAAACATCAGTTCACAACCGTCGCAACCACCACCTATTATGTTATGTGGAACTGTTGTTGCTGTTGCATTTGGATCAGGTGGTACTTGGTTAAAGGAGGAATGACAACCCTCCATAAATGCCAGAATTCCGATAAAGATAAGAATGGTTTTCACGATAGAAGTTGAAATGAAAAATTACAATAAAAAACCCACGAAAATATCCGTGGGTTTACTGTTTTTAAGTTGGAAGTATAATTTTACATCGCCTCTGCTACTACTTCTTCCACTTCAGGTACCATGCGTTTCAGCAATCCTTCAATACCGGCCTTCAAAGTAATCATGGAAGAAGGGCAACCGCTGCAGGAACCCTGGAGCATCAATGTTACTTTTCCTTCGTGGAAGGATTTGAACTGGATAGCACCACCATCCATTTCAACAGCAGGCTTTACATAATTTTCCAGCATCTCTTTTATTTTTCCGATCACTGCTGTCTCATCCTGCTGCAATCCTGATTTATGCGATGGTTTGAAATCTTTAACCAGCACTTCCTTTTCGGCTTCGAGGTAGTTCTTTACAAATTCGCGAAGTGTTGCTATAATTTCCGTCCATTCAGAATCGGATGTTTTTGTAACAGTTACAAAGTTGTTCATGATGAACACGCCTTTCACAAATGGAAAGCCGAACAGTTCAGTGGCCAGTGCAGAATCTTTTGCGCTCGCTTCATCGGCAAAGTCGGCTGAATTGTCTGCAAACAACATCACATCCGTCACAAATTTCATCGTTTCCGGGTTGGGTGTCATTTCTGTATATACATCTACTATTTTCTTATTCAGCGTAGTTTCCATCGTCGTTATTTTTTATCGGGAAGCAAAGTTAACAAAAATGGCTGGAGGATGGTTCAGTAAAATGAAAAGAGGTATAAGCACCAGGCCAGAAAGTCGCCAAAAATTAAAAGAGGGTTGATCCTTAAACATGTTCTCAGTGTCTTGGCGCCTTGGCGCTAAAATTAATTGCACTCAGCATTAGCATATCGCCAATTATTAATTGGTTGTACACTGTTAAAGAAGAATTTTAGGAATATCCAATAATACACTTCCATTTTCAGGAGAGAATTCTACTAATTTTGTAAATAACAGTTGCGGCGGGTTATTTTTATGCTCCTTCTCATTCACCAGTAAAACATCAGCAGGATTGAAACGGAAAAAAAATCCACCTTTTCGCAAACCCCAGTCCAATAAAAAAGCTGCCGGCCTTGCACCGGGCAAGGTCATTTATATTGGTGAAGATCGTCATGAAAAAGTGAACATCAGCGTAATAGACTATGATGTAAACCACTATGAAGAAAGGACTTCATTAACTGTAGAAGAATGCGTGAAATACAAGAATACTGAAACCAGCACCTGGATCAATGTAGATGGTATTCACCAAACGGACATCATTGAAAAGGTGGGTAAACTTTTTGGTATTAACACCCTGGTGCTGGAAGATGTGGTGAATACCAATTCACGGCCCAAGATCGACGACTTCAAAGATTACGCCTTCATCATTATTAAAATGCTTACGTATGATAAGGAAAAGCACAATCTCAACATCGAACAGGTAAGCCTGGTGCTTGGACGTAATTTCGTCATCTCTTTCCAGGAAAACGAGGGTGACCTTTTCGACACCATTCGCGTTCGCCTTCGTGATTCCGATTCCCGTATCCGGAAATATGGCTCCGATTACCTCACGTATTGCCTGATGGATAAAATTGTGGATGAGTACTTCATCATCATCGAGTCGATGGGGACGGAACTGCAAGATATGGAAGAAGAAGTGTCAGGGGACCCAACACGTGAATTTTTGCGCCGCTATAATGATTTGAAACAAAACGGCATCTTCCTCCGCAAGTCGGTATGGCCATTGCGGGAAGTGATCAATTATATGCTGCGTGGTGATGTTTCTCTGATAAAGACAGAGGTGCTTCCTTATTACCGCGATCTGTACGACCACACCATACAGGTAATTGATACCACTGAAACCTACCGTGATCTTTTTTCCGACATCATGGATCTTTATCTCAGCACACTCAGCTTAAAGATGAATGAAGTGATGAAAGTGCTTACCATCATTTCCACCATCTTTATTCCGCTCACATTTATTGCGGGCGTTTATGGAATGAACTTTAAAATAATGCCCGAACTTGAATGGAAGTATGGATACTACATTGTTTGGGGAGTGATGTTGTCAGTGGCTTTGCTGATGATCTTTTATTTTAAAAGGAAAAAGTGGTTTTAGGAGGAATGATGAATAACGAACAACTGGATTTTTCGCCGAAGCTATAACGAACGAGCACTAACAGCTTCAGGAAAAATATTCCTTTACCGCTTCCCATACCATTTCCTGTTCATATCCTTTCCTGATAAGATAAGAAGATAGCTTTTGTCGCTTCGAGAAGCTGGTGCCTCCTTTAATGGTAAGCGCTTTCTTTTTCAATGCTTCCACAAAAGTCTTTCGATAATCACCGGCATCAATTTCTTTCATGGCTTTATTGATGCAATAGGTGGATATTCCCTTCTGTTTCAACTCTTGTATAATTTTATTCCGGCCCCACCCTTTCATCCTGAATTTTCCACGTGCATAAGCAAGCGCAAAACGTTCTTCGTTCAGAAAATTTTCTTCAATTAGTTGCGCCAAAATATTTTCGAGGTCATTGCCGCGCTGTCCAACCTGTATAAGTTTTCGGCGCACCTCGAGCTGACTGCGTTCCTGGTAAGCACAGTATTTCCGCATGCGTTCCATCGCCTGTGAAGGTGTCAGAAATTTTTTTGGAGGGGCAGTTTCCATTTTTATATCGCTATGCAGCTTTCGTAGAAAAATATCTTAAATAAAATCTCTGGCTTGGTTTAGCTGTGATGATGATGTTAACAGTTATTTCACTGAGGCCACAAAGTACGCAGTAGCTTCGCAAAGTTAACAGCATGCACCAATCGAACCGAAAAGCGCTGAACCTTTTATTTATAGCAAACTCTGTTTCAGGAGTGGCGCAGGGAATCAGCATGATTGCAATTCCATGGTATTTTACCAGTATTCTTGGCAAAGCCTCTTTGTTCAGCACCAGCTATGTGTTCATCAACCTGGCGATGATTTTCTGGAGCTTGTATGCAGGTACGCTCATCGATAAATACAACAGGAAAACATTGTCACTGGGTGTTTCAATCTTTGGAGCCGTTGTTTTACTAACCGCTGCAGCCATAGGATTTTTCACAGGCACCGTGCCTGTTCTAGTAGTGATACTCGTATTTGGCTCAACATTTCTGATTTACAATGTTCATTATCCGAACCTTTATGCATTTGCCCAGGAGATCACTCCGGTTGAGCACTATGGAAAGATGACTTCACAGATCGAAATTGTAGGACAGCTTACAAGTATGATGGCAGGCGCCTGTGCTGCTTTACTGCTGGCAGGTTCAGAAGATGGTATCGTTAATCTCCTTGGATTCAGCATTCCCCTTGGTATAAAATTCAATGCCTGGCAATTGCAGCACGTTTTTTTGCTGGATGGTGCTACCTATGTGCTTTCTTTTTTCATCATTTACTTTATCCGCTATCAACCTTTTACAGTGCGGCACGCAGAAGCCGGTAATGTATGGGAACGCCTGAAAACAGGATTGGCCTTTCTGAAAAAACATCCGGTCATTTTTACTTTCGGCAATGTAGCACTCGCTATCTTTCTAACCGTAATTGTATCAAGCTATGTAATGAATCCGGCCTACGTAGTGAGTCACCTGAAAGGAGATGCAGGAGTATATGGCGCGTCTGAAATGTATTTCGCCATAGGTGCTGTTTTCGCAGGCATAATGATCAGACGGATATTCCGGAAATGGCCAGAGGTGAATGCTATTCTGCTGATGACCATAGTAGCGGCTGTAATTTATTTCCTGAGCATCATCAACCGCAGCTTTTTCATCTTTTATTTTTTTAATCTTATTTACGGATTGTGTAATGCCGGCACACGCATCATGCGGATCACCTTCATGTTCCACTATGTTCCCAACCAGGTTATTGGTCGCGCAGGAAGCGTATTTTCTACCATTAATATTATATTGAGAATGATCTTTTCCGCGTTTTTTGCACTTGCTTTTTTTACGGGCGAAAATATTGTTTATACCTACTTGGTATTTGGCATCATGCTACTGATAGCCGTTTATTTCCTGATAAGAGACCGGAAGAAATTAGTGCAGCTTTCTGCCGCAAAAAGTCAATTTGGATAAGGATGCAGAGAGTCTGTAAAGAGTATTTAGTGGCGATTATATTATTCACTATTCACTAACGTAATTCCTCATTCTTAATTAATCTTAGTTCACCATCAACAGCTTGGCAACACACGTCACTGATCCATCGGAGTTTGAAGCCAGCACAAGGTACACACCGGTCTTTGCCCGTTCGCCATTGTAATTATTTCCATCCCAAATCACTTGTCCGCCAAGTGCCTGAGTACGGTAGATCAGGTTGCCCTGTGCATCAGTAATTTTTACCTCAGCATTGTTTACCACATGGCTGATGGCGATAGGTCCCGTGTAGTTTTCACGAACAGGATTCGGAAAAACGGTGGGTTCACAACTTTTTGTGGAGCCACCTGTGGCATCGCTCCGGTAAACCATAATACCCTTTTCAGTTCCGATATATACTTCTCCAGTTGTATTGTCAATATCCAGTGCGGTAATAAAGTCTGACAGAAGTGGGCTGTTTTCTGTAGTGAAATGAAGAATCTCTTCTGTTCCGTCTTCTGAAAAAAGCCAAACGCCATTATCAGTACCAAACCATTTTCGGTTGGCGCCATCTATCACGATTCGTTTTACATTTTCTGTTCCAAGCAAATAACCATTGTACCCATCGGCTGCGGTAATTACAATTTGTTGCGCATCACACGGGATCTCAGAAAATACATCGCCCGGGCAATAAAAAACCGTAACACCCTGATCGGTGCCCACCCAGATATTCCCGTCTTTATCGGTAGTAACACAATTTACACCCTGGGAGGGTAGATTTCCGGAACCGGGTCCGGTTACTAACTTCTTGTATTTATCATCTGATTTATCCTTGAGACTGGTTCCATAATTGAACACCATGATCCCTTGTCGTGGTAATACAAACCATGTTTGATTGTATTGATCGAAAGTCATTTGCAGCACCCATTGCTGGTCAATCGGGAAAGTGGGTTCAAAATTCAGCCAGGTGCCATCGGCTTCTCTCACGCATATAGGAGACAGCGATCCAAAGTTGGCAGCCCACAGGTTATTGTAGCGATCGAAGGCAATATCAGTCACCTTCACACGTGCATAATCTCCATTTGTGCCGGTGAGCGAACTGTTTTCCGGTGTGTACTGATTTACGATACCCAGCGAATCATCAAACTCAAACATGCCCAGCCATAAACTACCAAAATAGGCATGGTTGTCAGCAGGGTTCACGGTTACACACACAATATCAAAAGAGTCTTTCAGGATGGGTGTGTTATTGATATCGTATGATGACCATTCATCATCAATACGGACAAAGAAACCGCTTCGGTTATAAATAAATCCATAGGAAGCATTGTATCCGCCCGGAGCTATATACAGGTTGTTGCTGGTACTATTTACGGCCAGGTCAAATACACCGGAAGTAGAAGGACCGTTTGGATACAAGATCTGGGCGTAACCATTTGCAAATTTTTTTAACCCCTCATAAAGATCTGCGATCCAGATAGCATCATCGTCTTCAATAGCCTGGTAGGGCTGACCGCTGTAAATGGAATCCAATGCTCCTGAAGTGTTAAGTGTCATTACGCGCGTACCGGAAGAGCCTATCTGCGACATCACTAATTTTGATGCGCCGGGCTCCATGTTACGAATTGGAAATCCATTGCGAACAAGGTATGGCGCCCATACACCTCCCTGCTGCTTAAACAAAGTATCTCCTTTTGAGGCATAGACTAATCCGTTAAAGTAAGCGATGCTGGCGTAATTGCTTAGGGTTAAACCATCGACTGGTAAAAAGGTGTACCAGCTCCTGAAATCAACCAATGTCGGATCATTTAATTGCCCGCGTAAAATGCCAGAGACAGTAGCTGCGTAAAGATAAGTGCCATCACATGTCAAATCATTTACCTGCAGGTTGGCTCCGTTCACACCGATGTAGTAAGTATCCTTGATCTCAAACTTAACGATATCAAGCAGCACAATTCCGAAACCACAGCACAGGTAGGCATAGTCGCCATAAAAGAAAACGCTGTAGATACTCTTATCACCTACAATGCTTTTGCGTTTGATGTCTGAGATATTAATCACCTGGCCGTCTTTCAGGATGTCGATATTACTGTTGAGGTAACAAATCACCAGGAGATTGTGTGATTTATCAAAGGCTACGATGTTGGATTGAATATCGGATAAACCTGTTACTGTGGTTAACTCTTCCATAGAGTTATCCGCCTTATCTACAGAATATACTGTAAGCTCTGTTGCACAATAGATTTTATTGTTGGAAGCTGTTACGCCAACCGCATTCCGGTAGGGCAATTCTGTTTTCCACTGACCCAGGGTAAGTGGTTGGGAAAAAGATGCTTGCGAAACACCCAGCAAAAGGATGACAGCAGAAATGAAGAAATTTCTCATGGTATGGAAGCGAAAATAGAAAGAAATGGTCAGAGCACCTGAACGCAGCCGGTAAAGGATTATTACATGATAGAAAACCTGTTCACCTTTTACTGAACACAATAATCGCATTTCGTAATCCGTAATTCCTCATTGGTAATTTTAAAGAATTCATAGCAACCCGTTTGGCAAACACAGGTTACCCTTTGTCCTTAAATCCCACCCTTCTTTTTGTAGCTTTGCCAACTTTTTCAAGTTCCATGTGGAATAAAATCGCCCGTTTCATCATCCGTTACCGGATTCCGTTGCTGCTCATTACCTCAATTTTAAGAAGCAATTTGGAGAAGATGGGAATGTGATGGTGATTGGTGTTCAAACCGGTTATTTCTTTACCATTGAAATTTTCAATAAATGGAATGCGATGGCAGATCAGGTGAAAACTGTGCCAAGGAGTAGAGGAAGCAAACACTATTGGGAAGAGTATATCTTTTGCAAAAGACACTTTAATAAATAGCCTGTGATGAAAGCCATCTTCCCAAAACAGGTGAATTCAGAGGAGGAGCTATGAAGGCTGGCTTTTTAATCCCGAAACATGAATAACCCCGAATGAAATAAAGAAGGAAGAAACCCCAACCCCACCACGGAGTGGTTGAACGAAAAGAACAACCTATTCATCCTTGAGCACTTTCACCTAAATATTATATTAAATCATTTTCAGCACCAAGCACAGGTATTTAGTATTATCGCACAGAATTTTTAACCAGTCATTTCAATGAGCAAGTATCCCGAATATAAAGCCCTTAACCTTCCCGAAATCGATCAGCAGATACTGCAGTTCTGGAACGAGGAGCAGATCTTTGAACAAAGTGTTTCTTCCCGCAAGGGAAATACACCCTTTGTTTTTTATGATGGACCACCTTCTGCCAATGGCCGTCCAGGTATCCACCATGTGATCTCAAGAACCATCAAGGACCTGTTTTGCCGCTATAAAACACTAAAGGGGTTTGAAGTAAAACGCAGGGCAGGATGGGATACGCATGGCTTACCCGTTGAGCTGGCCGTTGAAAAAATGCTCGGCATCCGCAAGGATGATATCGGCAAAAAAATATCCGTAGAGGAATACAACCGCATTTGTCGCCAGGAGGTATTGAAGTACAAAGATGTATGGGACGACCTTACCAGGAAGATCGGTTATTGGGTAGATCTTGAACATCCGTACATTACGTTCGAAACTTATTACATCGAAACTCTTTGGTGGCTGCTCAAGCAGTTTCACAACAAAGGATATTTATACGAGGGTTACACGATTCAACCTTATTCACCTGCTGCGGGTACCGGGCTCAGCACCCACGAATTGAATCAGCCAGGTACTTATAAACCTTTGCGTGATACTTCTATTGTGGCTCAATTTAAAGTGAAGGGAGAGTCACTCCTGCAAAGCACGCTGTCAAAATTTGTGGAAGACACCAATTCTTCAGGTAAGTTTTACTTTCTCGCATGGACCACCACGCCATGGACACTTCCTTCCAATTGCGCATTGGCTGTTGGGGAAAAGATCACCTATTCACTCGTCAAAACATTTAACCCATATACTTACGGGGAAGTAATATTGATCCTTGCCAAAGATCTCGTTGGGAAATATTTTCCTGATAGAAACGCTGCGTTGAATAGTGCAGATTATAAACCCGGCAACAAAGAAATTCCCTTCACCATCCTCGGTGAGGTCTCGGGAAAAGAATTGCAGGGATTACAGTATGACCAGCTCATGCCGTATGTTCAACCGGAAGGGAATGCGTTTATGGTGGTGACCGCCGATTTTGTGACCACGGAAGACGGCACAGGCATCGTTCACCTGGCTCCGAGTTTTGGCGCAGATGATTTTCGGACGGCGAAGAAATATGGAATCGGCTCCTTAACGCTGGTAGATAAACAGGGCCGTTTTGTGGAAGAGGTTACGGACTTTGCCGGAGAATTTGTGAAAGAGCAATACCTCACTGAGGAAGAGAAGGAGGTGGAAAAGAAGAAGCAGGGCCGTGATAAATATTTATCAGTAGATGAACGTATTGGGATCAGGCTGAAGGAAGAAAACAAGGCATTTAAAGTAGAGAAATTTGAACACAGTTATCCGCATTGCTGGCGCACCGATAAACCTATTTTGTATTACCCTCTTGACTCCTGGTTTATCAAAAGCACTGCTGCGCGTGATCGGCTGATCGACCTCAACAAAACCATCAACTGGAAACCTGAAGCAACAGGAACC
>JBDSEW010000124.1:0-10155 GCA_039919825.1 Chitinophagales bacterium
AATTATTACCAGCAAAGCCGCAACCTTGGCTTTGCTTCCAGCATCTATGAAGCAAGTGCTCAGTTTGAATTCAACTTTCTTCCCTATAGTCCAACTGCCGGCTCCTCCATGAATTCAAGACACAGATTTTCACCTTATGTGATGGCGGGGTTCGGTGTTTTTCATTACAACCCATTTGTGAAATACAATGATGAAAGAGTGATACTACAACCTGTTGGTACTGAAGGTCAGGGCTATCCCCAGTATCCGGAGATAAAACCCTACAAGCGAACCAGCACTGCGTGGCTGATGGGGGGTGGCTTTAAGTACAGGATAGGCCGGTTGACCGGAATAACATTCGAAGGTGGAGTGAGAAAGACTTCCACCGATTACCTGGATGATGTGGGCGGAGTGTACGCAGATCCGGTAGTATTGTTGTATGAAGGTGGACCAATGGCTCAATTCCTGGCTGATCCTTCTGCTGAAGTATTGGGTGAACCTGTTGGTGCCACAGGGAAAATGCGGGGTGACAGCCAGAAAAGCGATGATTATTTCTTTTTCGGTGTTGGAATAACTTATACTTTAAACCCATACCGTTGTCCCTTTCCACGTTAAGATCTGCATCATCAAAATCGTTGGTTACTTAGTAACTTGCACTTTTTAATACCTAAAATGTCGTTATCAAAACACATTGATATGAACCGATTGCCCGAGCACATTGCCATCATAATGGATGGAAATGGGCGGTGGGCAAAGCTACATGGCGAGAAAAGAATTTTTGGGCATCAGAATGGTGTTTCAGCGGTAAGGGCCACCTCAGAAGCCTCTGCGGAATTAGGGGTTAAATTTCTAACCATGTATGCCTTTTCCACCGAAAACTGGGCACGTCCGCAACATGAGGTAGATGCCCTGATGGAGTTGCTGGTGGCAACGATCCGTAATGAAATGAGCACGCTGATGGAAAACAATATCCGGCTTCGTGCCATCGGTGATATTGCATCACTTCCTGATAAATGCCACCAGGAATTACTGGAAGCCATGGAGGAAACAAGAAAGAATTCAGGGCTTACCCTCATTCTTGCACTCAATTACAGTTCGCGGTGGGAGCTAACAGAAGCCATTCGAAAAATTGGAGAAGATGTGAAATCAGGACATTTGGCTACCTCAGAAATTTTAGAAACCAGTGTGGCTTCGTACCTTGAAACACGGGACTTCCCGGATCCTGAACTCATGATCAGAACAAGCGGAGAACAGCGGCTCAGCAATTATTTGTTGTGGCAGCTTGCTTATGCAGAATTGTACTTTACTCCAGTACTGTGGCCTGATTTTACTAAAGAAGATCTTTATAAAGCCATCATTGAATTTCAGAAACGTGAACGGAGGTTTGGAAAAACCAGTGAACAATTAAATGTGAAATGAAACGTATCCTTATACCCATTATCTTCCTGCTGACAGGATTTCACCTGAGCGGTTTTGCACAGATAACTTCACCTGCGTATGATTCTCTCATCCTCGATTTTGCCAACCCAAAGCAATATGTTATCGGGGGCATTGAAGTAACCGGCACACAATACCTTGATAAAGACATCCTGGTTGCACTTTCAGGAATAAGAAAGGGAGACCGTATCGATATTCCGGGAACGGAAATAAGCAAAGCAGTTAAGAATCTCTGGAAGCAGGATCTTTTTGCAAATGTGAGAATATATCTTGATCACACGGTGGGTGACACGGCTTATCTATCCTATGTTTTAGATGAAAGGCCGAGGCTGTCGGGGTTTACATTTCGGGGTATAAAAAAGGGGGAGCAGGATGATCTTCGGGAAAAGATCAGGTTGAATAAGGGCAAGGTGCTAACAGACAATATAAAAGTAAACACCCTCAATACCATCAAAGCATTTTATAATGAAAAGGGTTATACGCATATCAAGGTAACTATTCGCGAGGTGGTTGATTCGTCGCAGCAAAACAGTATGCTCTATTACATTTATGTAGACAAGGGAAACAGGGTCAGGATTGATAATATCTTTTTTAAGGATAACGTAGCCGTGAACAGTGCCAAACTGCACCGACTGATGAAAAAAACGAAGGAAAATCCGGCCTGGTCGGTTTTCACAGTTTCAAAGTTCAGGCCGAGTGACTATGATGATGACAAGGCTAAAATTCTTGCTTATTATTCTACGAAGGGTTACCGCGATGCTCATATTCTTTTTGATACGGTGTATGAAAATGAAAATGGAAATTTGAATATCCAGATCTGGCTCGCTGAAGGAAATAAATATTATTTCCGCGACATCAGGTGGTCAGGCAATTCTAAATACAGCGCTTCACGTCTCGATTCTTCCCTGCGAATAAAGAAAGGAGATGTGTATGATGAAGCATTCCTTCAAAAAAGGCTAAATGGTGATCCAAATGGAACAGATGTAGGGTCACTTTATATGGATGATGGCTACCTCTTCTTTTCTGTAACGCCTGTTGAAGTATCCATAGAGAACGATTCCATCGATCTTGAAATTCGTGTGCATGAAGGTCCGCAGGCAACCATCAACCAGGTTTATATTGAAGGCAACTCAAAAACACATGAGCATGTGATCAGGAGAGTGATCAGAACTACACCTGGTAGTAAATTCAGTCGCGCAGATGTGATACGCACCCAGCGGGAAATTTTAGCTACCGGCTTTTTTGATCCAGAAAAATTAGGTATCAATACTGACCCGCATCCGGAAAACGGCACTGTGGACCTTACCTATTCCGTAGAAGAAAAACCCAGTGACCAGGTGGAATTATCGGCAGGGTGGGGTGGATCCGGTACTGGTGTAATTGGCTCGCTGGGCGTACGTTTCAATAATTTCTCGATGCGAAACATGTTTGACACCAAAACATGGTCTCCGCTTCCTTCCGGGGATGGACAGGTATTTTCAGTGCGGCTTCAATCGAACGGACGCTACTATCAATCCTTTAACATCGGCTTTACTGAACCCTGGCTCGGCGGCAAGAAACCCAATTCTCTGAACATAGGACTATACAGCTCGAGGTATGCAAGGGGTACGGGCAAGGATGACCCAGCTTATGGAACATTGCTTACCACAGGAGGCACGGTGGGATTAGGCAAACAATTACAGTGGCCTGATGACTTCTTTACTTTGATCTCTGCGATTAATGTCACCAACTATTCTTTGAATAACTACACCACCAATTTCTTCATTAATACCGGAGATGCATACAGTATCAGTTTAAAGGAAACATTCGGACGGAATTCCATGGGTCCGGATTTCACCTTTCCGAAGTGGGGTTCCAACTTTTACATCAGCCTTGCGCTAACACCACCTTATTCATTGTTTAGCAAGAAGGATTATACAGACTTACCGGTGTCAGAAAAATATAAATGGGTGGAGTTTCACAAATGGAGATTTGGTGCTGAATGGTACACCAACGTTTTTGGAAAGTTTGTGTTAAAAACGGCTGCAAAGGGTGGTTTCCTCGGCTATTACAATCCGGAAATAGGGCTGTCGCCATTTGAACGTTTTGATGTGGGAGGTGATGGATTGTCTCAAAACTATTCTCTCTATGGAGTTGATATAATCTCACAGCGCGGTTATGACAATGTTTACGCTTCAGCAGCACCTATCTTTAATAAGTTTACGCTTGAATTAAGATACCCATTTTCAACAAGTCCAAGCGCTTTCATTTACGGTACTGCCTGGGCGGAAGCCGGAAACGCCTGGTATAGTTTTGCTGATTACGATCCATTCAATCTTCGCCGGGCAACTGGACTTGGATTACGGGTGTTTCTGCCCATCTTCGGAACAGTTGGATTTGACTATGGCATCGGATTTGACAAACCGGCTCCACTAACCCCAATCAGAACTCTTGGAGAATATCTTAGTCACTATGGAGCATTCAATATTGTGTTAGGATTTGAACCGGAATAATCAATGTCCGATTCATGTAGCACGATGCACAGTTTCCAATATGTTAAAATGTAAATCTTAGATTGATAAATGGTTAAAGCCAGGAATGAAGCAGTCAGATAAACCAATATTTAATAATAGATAGCTAAAAAACGCACTTGAAAGAATGAAAAAACTGTTTGTGATTTCCGCTCTTGTATTGATGGGTTTTACTGGTGCCTTTGCACAAAAACTTGCGTATGTAGACACAGAATATATTCTAAAGAATATTCCTGAATACAAGGATGCGCAAAAAAAAATGGACGACATTGCTGCCTCCTGGCAAAAAGATATTGATACAAAGTATGCGGAAATCGACAAGTTGTATAAAGCCTACCAGGCAGAGCAGGTGTTGCTTACAGAGGAGATGAAGCAGCAACGCCAGAAAGAAATACAAGACAAAGAGAAGTCAGCAAAAGAGCTCCAAAAACAAAAATTTGGATACCAGGGAGAGCTATTCCTGAAACGGCAGGAATTAGTGCAACCCATACAGGACGATGTATATGATGCAGTGCAGAAAATTGCTACCACCAAGGCCTACGATTTCGTATTGGATAAATCAAGCGGGTCAGTGGTGCTTTTCGCTAATACCAAGGTAAACATCAGCGACCAGGTGCTTCAGGCATTGGGATATGCCCCAAAAGCCGGTGTTGCTCCAGATAAAGACCCTAAAAAGTAAAAAAATGATATTTTTGCGCACTTTAATCAATTCCGTTCATCAACAAGTTTAACCAAAAGGGAAAGAAGAGTAACGGACGAATTCTTACCTTAATAAAACAAACCTACAATGAAGTTTCTTTCTTACCTGACAGTTACGGTTGTGCTATTGTTGTCAATGGCTGTTTCCACGCAAGCTCAATCTTTAAAATTCGGACACATTAATTCCGCTGACCTGCTTGCACTGATGCCTGAAATTAAAAAAGCAGATTCATCACTTCAAGCCTATCAAAAATCCCTTGAAGATGCCAATGCATCCATGCTGACGGACTATCAGAAAAAGGTGCAGGATTATCAAAGTTTAGTTGCTACCACATCTGACGCTGTAAAAGAAATTAAACAGCAGGAAATCAAAGATCTTGAAAACCGCATTCAGCAGTTTCAGGGTACGGCACAGGATAAATTGCAAAACAAAAAGGAAGAAGTGTACTCTCCTATTTTAAAGAGAGCAGAAGATGCCATTAAGGAAGTGGCAAAGGCAAATAATTATTCCTATGTTTTTGATACCAGTGCCGGTGCAGTTGTATATGCCCAGGAGTCTGACAACCTGATGGAATTGGTGAAGAAGAAACTGGAGTTGAAATAGGTTTCAGTTATCGGGCACCAGCGGTCTCATTTTCTTTCAGAATTGGAAGTAATCAGGCACTCAAAGGAACAATGAACAAACACGATCCGATTGGAATATTTGATTCAGGCATTGGCGGCTTAACAGTCGCCAATGCTGTTTCTAAGCTATTGCCAAACGAAGAGATTATTTATTTCGGTGATACTGCTCATCTTCCGTATGGAGATAAATCTGTTGAATCCATTCAGCACTATTCTCTCAGGATCACTGACTTCCTGCTTCAGAAAAAATGTAAGCTTTTATTAATTGCCTGTAATACCGCTTCGGCTGCCGCATTTGATACAATAAAAGAACAGGTGAACGGAAAGGTGCCATTGTTAAATGTGATTGATCCGGTGGTGGAATCTGTGGCTGCAGATCTTACTATTAAAAAGATCGGCATAATCGGCACCAAAGGCACCATTAAATCCGGAGTATATGAACATAAATTAAAAGCACTGCGCCCTGAACTGGAGACAGTTGCACTTGCCACTGCTTTACTTGCCTCAATGATTGAGGCAGGGTTTTATAATAACAGCGTGAGCCAGGCTGTAATTAATTCCTACCTCGCATATCCGGACTTTAGTGATATTCAGGGAATGATTCTGGCCTGCACGCACTATCCGCTTATTAAAAAAGAGGTGGCTTCTTATTTCAATCAACGCATCAGGATCTTTGATTCAAATGATCTTGTTGCTGAAAAAGTGAAGGCCTCATTAACTTCATTGGATTTGTTAAATGAATACCCGGCCAACCCACATCATTTTTTTGTATCTGATTACACTGATTCTTTTGAGCAGACTACCAGGATATTTTTCCAGGGAGATGTTCACCTCGAACATTGCGCCATATGGGATTGAAAGGACATTTCTCAGTTTTCATCCAATAATTCTGTCAGTAACACCAACCATTTGAGGTTTCCATTAATCCTGATGCCTGAATAATTTTCAGCAGCATTCAGTGCTCGCGGGAGATTAAAGGATTCCTGATTTTCTGCATAAAATATTTTTTTCTTCATTAAATATTCCGCAAGATATTCCTGCTCCGTCTGTCCGGGTGTAGGGATAAAAACCGCTTTACTTCCGAGAGAAGCCAGATCCATAATAGTACTGTAACCCGGCCTTGAAAGGATCATTTTTGAAGCCAGTATCACTGCATTCAATTCTTTGGCCGGCAGAAAGTCTACCTGTGAGAAATTCAAATCAAGAACAGTGAAATGATTCGATCCTTCGGGAATGCCCCGGACAAGCAACACCATAAAGGAGGAGTTTTGTTGATGGATGAAGTGATTTACCTGTTCTACAAGTATCCTTTCAATAACGGTTCGCTGGGGCTCCGGCCCTGAAAGCACAATCACAAGATCATATTTGCTGCTTTCCTCCCGATAGGAAAACCGTGATAACGGACCTATGAAGGTAGCATTTTCAGGCAAGTTATATTTGTGGGATAATTCGCCGGATAAATTATTTTCTCCCTCAAAATCAGGAATCCAGCAAACATCGAATTTCGAGATCATCAAATGATTAATGCGGTTTAAGAAGGGCTCGATCCATTTGAAAATTCCGGGAATGATGATCCCGGTTTGGTGCGTAATAAAAACGGAAGGAATTTTTTTGGAATGCAATCCATAACGGTTATCTGCAATTACTGCATGAATTCTTTCTTCTGTAATTATTTTGTCCAGTTGTTTTTGCTCAGCAAAAATCGAACGGATGAATTTCGGCAGCTGCAACAATAATTGAAGAAGCAGGCTTCTCTTTTCGTGATACTGAATTTCAAAACACGGAAGCCGGATCCACCGCAACTGCGGAAATTCTTTTCGGAGCAATTCCAATGCAAGCCCGTCTGCAGCGATGATTACATCTGCTTCATGATCTATCAATTCACAAATGATGGGAATAACCCGCGTGGCATGACCAAGTCCCCAGTTGAGCGGGGCAACCAATATTTTTTTTCCCGGTATCAATAATCAAATTCCAATTTTCGGAAAAAGATAGCGTTATTGAGCGATTCTGTATGGTATCAGGTATCAGCTATGAGGTATCAGGTATGAGGAAATGGAAAAGTTTTTTAAAAGGAGCATCAAATTTCACTTTGGAAGAATGACCCAAATTTTTAAAAAAAATCGATATACGATCATCATTTTAGTGATGGCTATTTCTCTGCAGGGTTGCATTTTCAAAAAAAAATGCCAGACCTGCCCTTCCTTTTCTCAGGAAAAAACGAATACTTCTAAATCATTTCTGCAGCTGAAACCATCGCCAATGCAGCATTGCAGCAGTAACTAATCAATATCATTTTCATCTGTCAGAGAAATTACTAACTTGCGCTATTTAAATTCAATCTAAATAAGCAGGTGAATCAGAATCATTCGGTAGTTCGACTTGGCAAACTGAAGGAAGGTGAGACGGGTGTGATAGTGGAGTTGGAAAAAGGTGATCTTTCCTTAAAATTAATGGAATTGGGTTTTCTTCCGGGGGAGCGGATTTTTGTCGATAAAATAGCTCCGCTTGGTGACCCCATATCCGTTAAAATTGGCAGTTACCTCCTGAGCCTCAGAAAAGAAGAGGCCAATGCCGTAATAGTCCGTAAATAATTCCTGCTATCAGAAAGGGTGAGCGTGAAGAAGAACCTTAAAATTGCACTGGTAGGAAATCCTAATTGCGGCAAGTCATCGCTGTTCAATGCAATGACAGGCCTTCGGCAAAAAGTGGGCAACTTCGCCGGAGTTACTGTCGACAAAAAGACAGGCTTTGTTTCATTGTCGAAAGATATTACTGCAAGTGTGATTGACTTGCCCGGCACTTACAGTCTTTATCCGCGTCGCATTGATGAATTCATCACGTTTGATGTATTGCTGAATCCAGATAATGATTCACACCCTGACCTGCTGGTAATTGTAGCAGATGCTTCTAACCTCAAACGTAACCTGCTATTTTGTTCCCAGATTATTGATCTGAAAATCCCTACCATCATAGCGTTGAACATGATGGACGTAGCTAGGAAAAACGGGTTGGCTATTGATACGCAACAACTCGCAGTTGATCTTGGAGTGAAAGTAGTTCCGATCAATGCCCGTGAAGGAAAAGGGATCAACGATTTGAAGCGGGCCATTCAAACCACCATTCCTGTTCCGGAACAAAATTTTGTGGAAGTAAAGCTACTCTGTCCCGAGGTGATTGATGGTGTAAAAGAGATCACGGGAGTTGCAAGTGATTACACTGCTTTTCAGATTGCCTGTCATTATATTAATATTTTCTGTTTCAATGTAGAACAGAAAGGAAAGATTAAACGCCTGCTCGAACAGTACCAGTTTGCCATTGCAAAATTGCAGGGCGAAGAAATTCTGAAACGCTATGAAAAAATAAATCCGATTCTTGACCGCTGTACTTCACAGGATCAAAGCAGGCAGCAGGCCCTCGATACTACAGCAAAGATTGATGGCGTATTGCTTCATCCGCTTTATGGCTACCTTATTTTTCTGCTCATTTTTTATTTCGTTTTCCAGGCTATCTTTTCGTGGGCCACTTATCCTATGGAGGCAATCGGAACGGCCTTTAGCTGGATGCAGGAAACATTACACAAGTCGCTGCCACAAAATCTTGTTACCAATCTTTTGGTGGAAGGTGTTTTGGCGGGAATTGGTGGCATAGTAATTTTTATTCCACAAATCATGTTGCTGTTCGGATTCATCTCCATATTGGAAGATACCGGTTACATGACCCGTGTAAGTTTTTTGATGGACAGGTTAATGCGCAAAGCGGGCATGAGCGGAAAGTCAACGCTTCCACTGGTGAGTGGTATGGCCTGCGCAGTTCCGGCAATTCTTTCTACCCGCGGAATAGAAAACTGGAAGGACCGGATCATTACCATTATGGTAACTCCGCTGATGAGTTGTTCGGCCAGATTACCCGTATATGCCCTGCTGATCAGTTTTATAGTGCCTGATGAAAGGGTGCTTGGATTCATGAATCTGAAAGGATTGGCCATGCTTGGATTGTATTTGCTGGGATGGATCATGGCGCTACTGGCTGCATTGGTAATGAAACTGATCATTAAGGCAAAAGAAAAAAGTTATTACCTGATGGAACTGCCCATTTACCGGAAGCCGCGCTGGGGTAATGTTGGAATAACAATGATTGAAAAAGCCAAAGTATTTGTGATGGATGCAGGTAAAGTGATTATTACGATCTCCATCATTCTTTGGTTTTTAGCCTCTTTTGGTCCGGGCAGATCGCTGCAAACTTTGGAAGAAAAATATGCGCTGATACAACCTACTGAACAGGTATCACAAAATGAACTGAATAATCGGCTGCAGGCAGAAAAGCTGGGCGCTTCCTTCGCAGGAAGGATTGGGCATTTTATAGAACCTGCGATTCGGCCGCTGGGGTTCGACTGGAAGATCGGTATTGCACTCATCACCTCCTTTGCAGCCAGAGAGGTATTTGTAGGTACTATGTCAACTATTTACAGCGTGGGCTCTTCAGCAGACGCTGATTTTGAAGCAATCCGCGATCGGATGCGCAATGAAATTGATCCGAAGACAGGCCAACACGTTTACAGTGCTGCCACCGCATTTTCACTGATGATCTTTTTTGCTTTTGCCATGCAGTGCATGAGTACCGTGGCTGTTGTAAAACGAGAAACAAAATCGTGGAAATGGCCGATCATTCAGATCGCTTATATGACAGGACTTGCTTATTTATCGAGCCTGCTGGTTTACCAATTGATGAAGTAATCACTATTCGTCAAAAACAATCTTGTGAAAAGAGATGAAGGTTATCAGCGTTTTAATCACTACTGGTCACTTTTAAAAGCAACTATATCAATTTTCGCAGAACCTATCCTTCGCTTTTATTTTATTTTCACGCAAGCATAAAAAAAGTGAACCCATGTGCAGAATGATCG